>CAYQZO010000231.1:1180-3888 GCA_964421925.1 uncultured Acidimicrobiaceae bacterium | reverse complement strand
ACGACGCCTCGGGCAACCTGCAGTTCGTGTTCGGGTCGGCGGAGTTGACCAACTCGCGGGGCGTCGACACGAACGTCTCCACCGGCAAGGTCTACGCGACCTCGAACCCCAGCGGTCCGCACGTGGTTGCGATCTTCGGGGCGGGCGTGCTCGTCCCCAGTGTTGCGACCGGCGAGGCCACCGGCGTGACCCCCACGATGGCAACGCTGAACGGGACGATCAACCCCGACGGGGTCGAGGCCTCCTACCAGTTCGAGTGGGGGACCACGACCGCGTACGGCAACGTCGCCCCGGCGGCCCCGGCCAGCGTTGGCGACGGCACCTCCAACGTCGCCGTGATGGAGACCCTGACCGGCCTCGCGCCGGACACGACCTACCACTTCCGGCTCGTCGGGACGAACGCCAACGGCACCAACAACGGTCAGGACCGGACGTTCACGACCCCGCCGTCGCCGGCCGTGACCACCGGCAACGCGACCGACGTGACGCCCACCTCCGCGACCCTGAACGGGGTGATCAACCCCGACAACCTGGAGACCACGTGGCACTTCGAGTACGGGACGACCACGAGCTATGGCAACGAGTGCCCCGTCCCCGAGGGCGTGATCCCCGCGGGCCCGGACGACGTCCCCGTCTCCCAGGCCGTGCCGTGCGACAGCCAGCCCGACCTGATGCAGAACACGACCTACCACTTCCGGCTCGTGGGGACGAACGCCAACGGCACCGTCTTCGGGGACGATGAGACGTTCACGACGCCGCCGTCCCCCGAGGTGACCACCGACCCGGCGACGAACGTGACGCCGGATGGCGCGACGCTGAACGGGACGATCAACCCCACCGGTCTCGAGACCACCTACCAGTTCGAGTGGGGGACCACGACCGCGTACGGCAACGTCGCTCCCGCATCGCCGGCGAGCGTCGGCTCGGGCACCTCCGACGTCTCGGTCTCCGAGGCCATCACCGGGCTGACGTCGGGGGAGACCTACCACTTCCGGCTCGTGGGGACGAACGCCAACGGGACCAACAACGGCGACGATGAGACGTTCACGACGCCGCTCGACCACCCGACGGTCGTCGACGCCTCGGTGACCAACATCGGCTCGACGGGCGCGCTGATCAAGGCGGACATCAGGGCGGCGGAGTTCGGGACCCCGGACGGGACCACGTTCCGGGTCGAGTACGGCCCCGACACCTCCTACGGCCACAGCACCCCCGACGCGAGCGTCGAGTTCGACAGCCTGGGCCAGGTGAAGACCGTCTCGGCCCCGCTCGACGACCTCGATCCCGCGACGACGTACCACTTCAAGGTCGTGACCGAGAACGCGCTCGGCGGGGACGAGAGCGCCGACATGATGTTCGGGACCTATCCGCTCTCACCCGCCCCGGGGCTGCCGGAGAACCGCGTCTACGAGCAGGTCTCGCCGCAGGACAAGAACGGCGCCGACATCGGGCTCGGGCAGCTACTGGGGGCGGGGCAGGCGCCTAACGCGGGCGTCGCGGCCGCGGTGTCGGGCAACGCCGTCAGCTTCGACGCCCTCACCGCGTTCTGGGACGACATCACGGGCGGCGGGCTGATCAGCTCGTTCGTCGCCATGCGCGATAGCTCCAGCTGGTCCACGCAGCAGGTCTCACCGCCGATCCCCCACAACCCGCTGCTCGGCACCGCCGTCGCGCTGGACTACTCGCCCGAGCTCGACCAGAGCCTCGCCCAGTCCGGCAGTGCCGGCATGGGGCCGATCTGGCATCGCGACAGCGACGGGAACTTCCACAACGTGACCCCGGGGGCAGACCCGGATACCAGCCTGCCGGGATACCGCGGCGCCGCGCGCGACTTCTCCCACGTCGTGTTCGAGACGAGCGAGGTGTTCGAGAGCGATCCCGAGGCTCCCGCCGCCGGCACGAAGGTGTACGAGTTCAGCGACGGCCAGCTCCACCTGGCCTCGGTGCTCCCGAACGGGGATCCCTCCACGGGGACGATGGAGGCTCCCTGCGGGGGCTTCGCGTGTCCCGCGGCGCCCCACGCGGTCTCCAACGACGGCTCGCGGATCTTCTGGAGCACGGGCGGCGAGATCTACATGCGCGAGGACCTGAGCTCGACCGACCACGTCTCCGCCTCGCAGGCCACCGTGCCCGGCCCGACGCAGGCGAAGGCGTTCCAGGCCGCGACGCCCGACGGGGAGAGCGTGTTCTTCACCAGCGCCGAGGCGCTGACCGATGACGCCACCGCGGGGCCCCTCCCAGGGTTCGAGAACCTGTACCGCTACGACGTCGACACGGGGGCGCTTACCAACCTCACCGTCGACCCCACGGCCACCTTCGGCGGCCTGGTCGTCGGCGTGCTGGGGACGAGCGACAACGGCAACCGCGTGTACTTCGCCTCGGTGGGCGCGCTGGCCCCGGGTGGGAGCTTCGGCCAGAACAACCTCTACGTGCGCGACGGCAACGAGACGAAGTTCATCGCCACGCTCGCCAACGCGGACTCCGGCAACTGGGGGTTCGGATTCGATCACACCTCCCGGGTGACGCCCGACGGCCAGGCGCTGCTGTTCACCTCGGTCGTGCCGCTGACCGGCTACGACAACGACGGTACCGACCAGGTCTTCCGCTACGACCTGCAGACCGGCGGGCTGGACTGCCTGTCGTGCAACCCCACCGGCCAGCAGGCGAGCGGCGACGTGCAGGTCAATCCCGTTGACCTGGTCGGCGGC
>CAYQZO010000231.1:0-1170 GCA_964421925.1 uncultured Acidimicrobiaceae bacterium | reverse complement strand
GAGCTGGACTGCGTGTCGTGCAACACGTCCGGCAACGCGGCGACGGGCGACGTGGCGATCAACCCCGAACTCATCCTCAGCCCGGGTCCGGTCGGCGAGCTGCGCAACCTGTCCGACGACGGAACCCGGGCCTTCTTCTCCAGCCCGGACCCGCTGGTCAACGCGGACAACAACGACGCGATGGACGCCTACGAGTGGAAGCAGAACGGCAGCCTCCACCTGATCTCCGCCGGGCGGTCGGGCTCGGATGACTCGTGGTTCGCCAACGCCAGCCCCAGCGGCGACGACCTGTTCATCGCCAGCCGCGACCGGCTCGCCGCCTCCGACCAGGACGACGCGATCGACATGTACGACGCGCGGGTCGACGGGGGCTTCCCGGCCGCGCCGGCGCCGTGCCAGGGCGAGGAGTGCAAGCCGGAGCCCTCGGCCCCGCCCGCCGGCCCCGAGGTCGGCAGCGCGGGCCTCGTCGGTCCCGGCAACGTGGCCGAGTCGTGCGAGAACCTCGACCACAAGGTGAAGAAGGAAAAGCGCAAGCTGAACCGGCAGAAGAAGAAGCTGAGGAAGGCCAGGAAGGCCGACAACACCAAGCGGGTCAAGCGGCTCAAGCAGCGCAAGGCCAAGCACAAGAGGAAGCTGAAGCAGGCGAGGAAGGACCTGAAGCAGTGCAAGCGCGAGGCCAACCAGGAGGGCAAGTGATGCGCGCCGCGGAGAGGAAGGGACAGACGATGAGCATGGAGATGAGCACCGCCACCGCTTCCACCCGCCGTCCCGGCCGCCGGAGCCTGCTCTGCGGGCTCGCGACCGCGGCGTGCCTGGCGCTGGGAGCGCTCGGCGCCGCGCCGGCGTCCGCCACGATCGGGATCGAGACCTTCGACGGCCTCGTGCTCGACTCGGACGGCACCGCGGCCTCGCAGGCCGGCTCGCACCCGTTCACGGCCAGCACCCAGATCGCGTTCGAGATCGACCCGATGACCGGGATCCCCTCCGAGAGCCCCAAGGACCTCAAGGTGGATCTGCCACCCGGCTTCCTCGGAAACCCCACTGTGATCCCGAAGTGCACGAACGCGGAGCTCTCCGGCTCGGATTTCTCGGGCCCGATGTGCCCCGAGGGCTCCCAGGTGGGCCTGACCACGGTCAACACGAACTTCCTCAGCTTCGTCGACGTCCCCG
>CAYQZO010000230.1:0-3910 GCA_964421925.1 uncultured Acidimicrobiaceae bacterium | reverse complement strand
GGCATCGGGCGGGAGGGCTCCCACCAGGGCATCGACGAGTACCTGGAGACCAAGTACGTCGCCATCGGCGGCGTGTAGGACGGAGTCTCAGCCGGGCCCGATGGGCTCGAGCGCGAAGATCAGGGGCGTCCGACCCGACCGCTCCCGGTAGTTGGCGTAGCCCGGCCAGCCGGCCACGAAACGATCCCAGTGGTCGTCGTACTCGGCGCCCCCGAGACGGCGAGCGACCACGTCGGCGGTTTGGCCATCGCGCTCGATGATGCCGCGGGGATCGGCCTGGAGGTTGTACACCCATCCCGGATGGTGGGGCGCTCCGTAGTTGGTTCCCACCACGGAGATGATGCCCTCCCCGGTGGGCTGCCCGTTGAGCGGCACCGTGCGCGGCTTGCCGGTGTGCCGTCCGGTGGTCGTCAGAAACGTCAGGGTGTAGTCGGTGCCGAGCGTCGAGTCGGGGAGCCCGTGATCCCTGGCAAAGCGGTCGTAGCGGGTCTGCACGTGGCGCCCGATCCAGGCCCAGGCGCGGGTGGTGCCGAACCTCATCATGGCTCGCTGGTACGGGTTCACGCATCCTCCCGCCCGTAGGCTTCCCGCTCCATGAGCGAAGCCCTCGCCGTTGCCGCGGCGCTGTTCTACGGGTTCGCCGACCTGGGCGGGGGATACGCTACCCGCCGCCTGCCGGTGTGGACGGTGAGCGCCTGGTCCCAGCTGCTCGGCCTCGCCCTGCTCGGCGTCGGGCTGGTGATCGTGCCCGCAGCGTCCGTCACCGGCCGCGACCTCGCCTTCGGGGCCCTCGCCGGGGTCGCCGGCCTCTTCGGGCTCGTCCTGCTCTACCGATCGCTCGCCGACGGGACCATGTCGGTGGTGGCCCCCCTGTCCGGAGTGGTGGCGGCGGCGCTTCCGGTGCTGGTCGACGTGTTCACCGGGCCCGGGCTCAGCGTGCGCCACTGGTTCGGAGTCGGTCTCGCCCTCGGTGCGGTGCTGCTGGTCGGCCTGGAGCACGGGCGCGGCCACCTCGATCCCCGGACGCTCGCAGGCGCCCTGCTCGCCGGGGTCGGGTTCGGGCTGTTCTTCCTCGCCATCGCCCAAACGTCGCCGGACAGCGGCTTGTGGCCGCTGCTGGGGGCACGGGCAGCCTCCATCCCGCTCGCCTTCGCCATCGCCGCCCTCGTCGGTGCCGCCCGGATCCCGGGCGGGGTCGGCCTCGGCCTCGTCGCCATCGTGGGCACGCTGGACATGGCGGCCAACATCGCGGTGGCGAGCGCCCTGCAGCGGGGCCCGACAGGAGTGGTCGCCGTCCTCTCCTCGCTGTACCCGGCGGTGACCGCGGCTGCTGCTGTCATCCTGTTCCGGGAGCGGCCCTCGCCGCGCCAAATCACGGGCATCGTGATGGCCATCGGGGCGGTGGTCGCCCTGGTCGGCGGTTAGTAGTCCGGGTCGGGCCGAGTGGCGCGCTCGCCGGGAAGCTCGGGCTCCAGGCCCCGGCTCCCCTCCACGTCGAGGCCGTCGATGGTGGACACCTCGACCACGTCGCCCTTGACGGTGAGGGCGTACACGATGGCGGCACCGACCAGGATGGTGGCGAGGCCCCAGAACACGTTGAGCTCGAGATTCGAGATTCCGTGCACCACGGTGAGGACGCCGAAGATCACCCCGATGGCGCGGGCCCAGGTCTTCCTGGCCAGCACCCCCCAGGCCGATCCGACCATGAGGACGGCGATGCCGAGCTGGATCCAGCCAAGGGTCTTGACGTCCGACGCCGAGGAGAAGTCCGAGTTGGCCAGCACGTAGTTGGTGTTGAGCACCATGGTCAAGCCGGCTGCGAAGTGGGAGATGCTCCCGAGACCGATCAACGCCGAGGCGAAGATCACCCAGAACGACGTGCCGTGCTCGCCCGGGTCGGTCATGGTCCCTCCTCTGGTTCGCGGGCACTCTAGTGACGGCGACCGGTCCGCATCCGAGCCTCCGCAGCGTCGCTATCTTGGAACGCGGAATCCCGATGCCCGACCTGGCGTACCAGCAGCGAATCGACGCCGAGACGATCCTGGCGGCGTTCCACACCGCCGACACCGACGGGGAGGCGGCCCTCAACGGCCTGCTCTACACCGCCGGGGCGCTGCTCATGTCGGCGGTCCTCCTCATCACCACCAGCCCGGTGCCCCTTGCCGTGGCGCTGGCTGCGGTGCCGTGGATGATGCTCGCCGTCGGGCTGTGGTTGTGGCTGGCGCCTGCGGTCCAGGCCAGGCTGGCAGCAGCCCGCGCGCAGCAGCTCCACGAGCACCGAGCACGACAGGCTGCGGTGGCGGTCCTGTTGGAGGAGGCGACCGACGACGCCGATCGCCGGGTTGCCGCCCGGTACCTGCTCGCCGACCTCGATGCGGCCGATCGTGCTCGAACCGCCCGGCGCCTCCTCAGACGGGGAACCGGGCAGTCGAGCTGAGCTCAGCCGCCGGAACAGCGCAGGGCGAGCGCCTCCTGATCGGGTGGTTGCGCAGGCTGCGCCGGCTGTGCCGAGAGGGCCCCCAGGTAGATCCCGGCGACCACGATGAGGCCGCCCACGATGAGCCCGGCGGTGAGCGACTCGTCGAGGAGCACGATGCTGGCGGCGGCGCTCACGAACGGCATGAGCACGAATTGGTAGGCGGCCCGCGACGCCGTCCAGTGGTGGAGCACGAAGATGTAGAGGGCGAAGACGGCCACCGAGCCGAGGATCACCAGGTACACCACCGCCAGCCAGGTGGCGGTCTCGGTGGGCATCGTCCACTCCTCACCGACGAGCAGCGACAGGGCGAGCATGGCCACGGCTCCCACCGTCACTCCCACCGAGTTCATGGCCACCGGGTGGCAGGGCGGGTACTTCTTGACCACGATCCCCGCCTGGGAGAGGCCGAGGGCGGCGCCGGCCATGGCAAGGGCCGACACGATGGGGATCGCCTTTCCGCTCGGTGAGTACAGCAGCACCGCGATCCCGGCGATGCCGAGCAGTCCGCCGGCGACGCCGCGCCAGTGCAGCGACTCGAGGCCCTGGAGGGCGGCGAGGAGCAGCGTGAACAGGGGAACGGCGGCGATGATCACACCGCCGACGCTGGCCGGCAGTTCCTGGAGCTCCAAATAGGCGAGTCCGAGGGCGACGGTGAACCCGAAGAACCCGTAGAGGACGCTGCCCAGGAGCGCCCGGCCCCGGGGAAAGGGGGTGCGGCGGATGGCGAAGACCAGCCAGAAGACGACCGCGGTGGCGGCAAAGCGCAGGCCGGCGCCGAAGAACGGGGGAAGCTCGCGGTTGGAGAAGCTCACCGCAACGACGTTGAGCCCGCCGAACACCACCACGCCGGCGAAGGCGAGCAGTACTTCGACCTCGGTTCCCCGGGTGGTTGCGGACTGGTCGGTCACGGCGACGAGCCTAGGTTCCCGAGAGGCCGGCAGGAGGGCCTTGACCCTCACGTTACGTGAGGGTGTACCGTGGCGCCCATGGAAACCGAAACGGCGCTGACGGTGGGCGAGGTGGCCCGGCTGGCCGGGCTCACCGTGCGCACCCTGCATCACTACGACGAGATCGGCCTGGTCGTCCCCCAAGGGCGGACCGAGGCCGGCTACCGGCTGTACGGCACCGAGGCCGTGGCGCGGCTCCAGGAGGTGCTGTTCTTCCGCGAGCTCGGGTTCGGGCTCGACCGGATCAAGGAGATCGTGGCCGATCCCGGATACGACCGGCTCGCCGCCCTCGTCGACCAGCGGGACCTGCTGGAAGCCAAGGCGGAGCGGGTGCTCACCATGGTGGATGCGGTCGATCGCGCCATCGAGACGGAAAGGACCGGCATGAAGCTGAGCAAGGAAGAGATGCTCGAGGTCTTCGGCGACTTCGACCCAACCGAGTACGAGGACGAGGCCCGGGAACGGTGGGGAGACACCGAGGCCT
>CAYQZO010000229.1:0-3955 GCA_964421925.1 uncultured Acidimicrobiaceae bacterium | reverse complement strand
GCCGCCCGTCGCTCGGCGATCAGCTCGTGGAGCTTTTCGGCGAGCCCGCCCTCGCGGAAGTCCGACTTGTCGAAGAAGGCGTCGACGCCTGCCTGCTTGGCCCTGGCAACGTCCTCCTCGTCGGCTACTCCGGAGAGCATCACGATCGGTGTGTTGGCGTGGCGCTGGCGCACCATGTGCACGAGGGCGACCCCGTCGGCGCGGGGCATGGAGAAATCGACGACGAGGGCATCGAAGGTCTCGTTGCGCAACGCGCCTAGGGCGTCGGCGACGCTCCCAGCAACCGACGTCATGAACCCCGACGTGGCGAGCGCGGAGGACACGACCTGCTGCACACCGAGTGAGTCATCGACGATGAGCACTCGCGGCGATGCGAACGATGGACCCTCGGCGGCGAGCTGGCGTTGCCGCTCCACCAGGCTGGCGGTGTCGACGAGCAACGCCACCTCGTCGCCGCCGAGGAGCGCCGCCCCGGTGACTGTCTCGGAGCCGGCAAGGAGGGCTCCCAGCTCTTTGGCGGCGACTTGTCGAGTGTCGATCACCCGCTCGACGGCGAGGGCGACCTGGCCGACCGCGCTGGTCACCACGACGACCTGGTTGGGGAGGCGGCTGGTGGTGAACCCGACGACGTCGGCGAACGAGGCGAAGGGAATGTCCTTCTCGTCCCATCTGATCACGGTGGCGTCGTCGGTGACCGTGATGGCGGCGCCGGCCATGGGCAGCACCTCTTCGACGGCAACCTCGGGGATGCCCCAGGTGAACTGACCGGACTTGACCAGGAGCGCCTTCGGCATCGCCCGATGCATGGGCACGGTGATGGTGACGCTCGTCCGTTTGTGGGGGACGCTCTCCACCTTGAAGGAGCCATTCAGTCCCTCGACGGCGTCCCGTACGAGGGCCATCCCCATCCCGTCGCCGGCGAGTTCGCCGATCTCGTCGAGCGTGGAGAATCCGTCCTTGTAGAGCAGGGCACGCATCTTGTCGGGGGCGAGCTCCGAGTCGGCCTCGATGAGGCCCTTCTCGATGGCCTTGTCCCGGATCATCTTCCAATCGATGCCGCGGCCGTCGTCGGTGACGGTCAACTTGAGGTTGGTGTCCTCGTGGGTTGCCCGCACCGAGATGGTGCCGGTGCCCGGCTTCTCCACACCGAGCCGGGTGGCGGCATCCTCGATGCCGTGGACGACGCCGTTGACCACGAGCTGGCGGACCGCATCGTCCAGGGTGTCGAGCACGGCGCGATCGATGAGGATGTCGTCTCCGGCCACGTCCAGGCGGACCTCGTTGCCGGTCTTCTTGGCGAGGTAGCCGACCAGTTGGGGCAGGGTGGCGGTGATCTCGCGCAGCGGCACCGAGGCCAGCTGCAGACCTTCGGTCTCGATCGACTCGGCGGACTCCGCTATCGGGCCGAGCGCCTGCTCGAGCGCTCCGACCCGCTCCGAGAAGAACGGATCGGCAATGACGGCCTCTTTGAGCTCGGCGAGCTGGGCGGTGAGTGCGTCCACATCCATGCGGAGGCCCACGAGGTGGTTGACCATCCCGTAGAGGCGCCCGGCGTTGACGCTGACGATCTCCTCGGCTGCCCAGTCCTGAACCGAGGCGATCAGCCCGCCGAGGTCGGTGAGCGCCTCGTCGATCTCGGTTGGTCCCGCGGTGGGCTCCTCGGTTCCGGGGAACTCGATGATCGAGCCGCCGCCTTCGGCCTCCTCGGGCTCCTGCGCCTGCAGGGGCGGGACCGTTACTTCAGGCTCCGGGTCGGGCTCGATGGCGATCACTTCCTCCTCGGCGGCCGGCTCAGGGGCCGGATCGGGGGTGATCTCGATGACCTCTTCCTCGGCGACCGGCTCTGGTGCAGGTTCGGCGACCGGTTCGGGGGCTGGGTCGAGCTCCGGGGCGGCCTCCTCGGCGGGCGCCGGAGAGGGCTCGGGGTGCGAGTTCGCCGGGTCGGGCAAGGGCTCGGGCAGCTCCTCGCCCTCGAAGTAGTCGCGTACGGCGGCCATGGCCTCGGAAAGCTGCTCGGGATCGGTGAGGGCGTTGGGCAGCGAGGCGCTGAGGCCCTCGAGGATTCGACCGAAGATGGGGGCCGGGCTGATCTCGCCATGCTGGATCCAGCGCCAGATCATCTCGAGCATCTCGCCGGCGCTCGCCACGTGGTCGTAGCCCATGATGCGCCCGGTGCCCTTGATGGTGTGGCCTTCGCGCATCAAGTCGGCGGCTTGGGAAGCAGAGACCTTGCCGTTGCGCAGCTCGCGCGCTCCCTCGGCGAGGCGCGCCGATCGCTCGGCGACCTCGCTGACGAACATCTCCTGCAACTCTGGGTCGTTGCCAAACGTCACGGTCGACACACCTCAGCCCGAGAAGGTCCTTGCCTTCCCTGGGTATCGACCCAACCTCGATGGGCCTTAAGACCTAGGTGAGTAGCCCCGTGACTAGTCCGATCGGGCCCGGTCCGCATAGCGCGAGCAGCGAGCCGTCACTCCCACTCGATGGTCGCCGGGGGCTTCGACGAGACGTCATAGGCCACCCGGTTGATCCCCGGCACCTCGTTGATGACCCGCGACGAGATGCGAGCGAGGACCTCGTATGGGATCCGGGCCCAATCCGCGGTCATGGCGTCCTCAGAGGTGACCGCCCGGATCACGAGCGGGTAGGCGTAGGTGCGCTCGTCACCCTGCACCCCGACGGAGCGGATGGCGGGGAGCACACCGAAGCTCTGCCACAGTTCGCGGTAGAGCCCCGCCTTGCGGATCTCGTCGAGCACGATGGCGTCGGCGGCGCGCAGGATGTTGAGCCGCTCTCTGGTGACCTCACCGATGATGCGCACCGCAAGGCCAGGGCCGGGGAACGGCTGGCGCCACACGATCTCCTCGGGAAGGCCGAGCTCCTCGCCCACGCCCCGCACCTCGTCCTTGAACAGGTCGCGAAGCGGCTCGATGAGCTCGAAGGCCATGTCCTCGGGGAGGCCGCCGACGTTGTGGTGGCTCTTGATCTTGGCGGCGTCCTTGGTGCCGGACTCGATGACGTCGGGGTACAGCGTGCCCTGCACCAGGAAGGTCGCGTCTTCGACCTCGGCGGCGACCTCCTCGAACACCCGGATGAAGGTCTCCCCGATGATGGTGCGCTTCTCCTCGGGGTCGGTGATCCCGGCAAGCGCGTCCAGGAAGCGATCCTCGGCCTTGACGTGGATGAGGTTGATGTCGAAGTTGCGGGCGAAGGCCTCCTCGACCTGCTCGGCCTCGCCGGCGCGGAGCAGCCCGTGGTCGACGAAGACGCACACCAGCTGGTCGCCGATCGCCCGGTGCACGAGTGCGGCGGCCACCGAAGAGTCGACACCGCCGGAGAGCCCGCAGATCACCGTCTCCTCGCCGACGCGTGCCCGCACCGCGTCGACCGATTGCTCGATGATGCCGACGTGGGTCCAGGTGGGTCGGGCGTGGCACACCTCGTGGAGGAAGTGCTTGAGGATCTCCTGGCCCCGCGGCGTGTGGGCGACCTCGGGATGGAATTGGACTCCGAACAGGCCCCGTTCGGGGGATTCCATCGCGGCCACCGGTGAATCCTCGGTCCGGGCGGTGACGGTGAAGCCGTCGGGTGCGGCGGTGACCGCGTCGCGGTGGCTCATCCACACGGTCTGATCGTCGGGAAGGCCGGCGAAGAGCAGCGACCGGCCGGTGACTGCGAGATCGGTGGAGCCGTACTCGGCGACGTCGTTGCGGGCCACCTCCCCGCCGAGCTCGTGGGCGAGGATCTGGTGCCCGTAGCAGATGCCGAGCACCGGGATGCCGAGGTCGAAGATGCCGGGGTCGATGTCGTAGGCGTCGTCGGCGTACACCGACGCCGGGCCGCCGGAGAGGATGACGCCCACCGGGTCCATCGCCTTGACCTGGGGGGCGGTGATGTCCCGGGGGACGATCTCGGAGTAGACGTGTGACTCGCGGGCCCGCCGGGCGATCAGCTG
>CAYQZO010000228.1:0-3965 GCA_964421925.1 uncultured Acidimicrobiaceae bacterium | reverse complement strand
CTCCCACATCGAGATCGGCGCCCTGGTCACCTGCAACTCGTACCGCAACCCGGAGCTCCTGGCCGACATGGCCCGCACCGTCGACCACATCTCCTGGGGGCGGCTCGTGTTGGGCGTCGGCTCCGGCTGGTTCGCACGCGACTACGACCAGTATGGCTATGAGTTCGGCAGCGCCGGGTCCCGGCTCGACGACCTGGGTGCGGCCCTCCCCCGCATCCTCAACCGCTGGGAGAAGCTCAATCCACAGCCGGTGCGCCGCCCGCCCATCGTCATCGGCGGCACCGGCGAGCGCAAGACCCTGCGCCTGGTCGCCCAGTACGCAGACGGCTGGCACGCCAGCTTCCCCGACCACCCCGACGAGGAGGAGCCGAAGGTGGCGGCGCTGCTCGGGTGGTGCGACGAGTTGGGGCGGGACCCCGGCGACATCGAGTGGGGTCTCGGCATGAGCCCGTTCGTCGACCAACAGGCCACCGCACTCGAACACCACGCCGACACCTACGTCGAGATGGGATTCACCCAGATCACGCTCGGCTACAACGGGCCGGATTGGGACCTGAGTACTGCCGCCGACTGGCTGGCCTGGCGTGACCAACGCAACGCTGAACTCACCGCCTCAGCCACCGTCTGAGATGGGAAGCTGCACTTCGGTGACGTAGTCGGCCGAGTCGGCGGTGAGGAAGGCCGCGGGCAGGCGGAGCTCGGGCTCGGCCCCGAAGCGCAGATACAGGATCCGGGCCGGTCCCGACGCCCGGTACCCGACCGAGCTCGCCCATTCGGCGAGCCGGCCGTGCAGGCCCCGCATCGGCTCGTATGGCCCGACGTGCAGGGCCGTGGCCGCCATGGTGCGGGGCAGCGTCGTCGTGGTGGCGACCCCGGGGTCGACCGGGCCGGCCACAGGAACGAACACCTCCACGTCGCGATCGGCGCCGTCGTCGGCGTGGACGATGGCGCCGGGAGGCCCGTCTTCCCGGGCCCCGGCATCCCGGACCGCCGCTTCCAGTGCGTAGAACAGCGGGCCGAGTGAGGTCCCGGCGGGGATG
This sequence comes from uncultured Acidimicrobiaceae bacterium, assembly GCA_964421925.1. Lineage (GTDB taxonomy): Bacteria > Actinomycetota > Acidimicrobiia > Spongiisociales > UBA5794 > JACZST01. Next base: position 2,925 of record CAYQZO010000228.1, on the reverse strand, counting down.
CGCTCCCGGGTGGTCGCCACCCGCTCACCGCCCACCGGGCGCACCACAACGTCCAGGTCGTCATCGGCGGCGATTCTGATGTCGAGGGTGCGCAGCTGGCGCTCGACCTCGGCCTGTTCCTGCTCGATCCGGGCGCGGCGGGCAATGAGCAGAGCGGCCAGATCGGCGCTCTGCTCCTTGATCTGCTTGAGCGGCACGCCCAGGTCGCGCAACGCCATGATCCGGCGCAGGTCGGGCAGCTGCGTCGGTGAGTAGTAGCGGTACCCGGAGGATGGGTCGACCCAGATGGGGCGGAACAGGCCGATCTCGTCCCAGGCCCGCAGCGTCCTTGGCGACAGCCCGGCCAGGGCGGCGAACTCGCCGATACGGAACATCCGCCGATTGTGGCAGTCTCGCCTGGGGTAGCCTCAGTGCATGGACTACACCGAGAAGACCGCCCTGATCGTGGTCGACGTGCAGAACGACTTCGCCGACCCCGAGGGCTCGCTGTACGTCTCGGGCGGTGAGGAGACGGTCCCGTTCATCAACGCCCAGATCGAAGCCGCCCGCGCCGACGGGGCCACCATTGTGCGCACCGCGGACTGGCACCCGGAGTCCACCCCCCACTTCGAGAAGGACGGCGGGATCTGGCCGGTGCACTGCGTGGCCGGGAGTTGGGGAGCCGAGTTCCACCCCGATCTGCTCGACGAAGGTCCCGTCGTCCGGTCGGGCACCGGCAACGACGACGGCTATTCCGCGTTCACCGGGCGCGATCTCGTGACCGGCGAGGAGCGACCGACCGAGCTCGAACCACTGCTGCGAGACGAGGGCATCACGGACGTAGCGGTCGTGGGCCTGGCCACCGATTACTGCGTGCTGCAAACCGTGATCGATGCTGCCAAGCTCGGCTTCGCGACAACACTGCTCGCCGATGGGGTGCGCGGGGTCAACCTCGACCCGGGCGATTCGGCGCGGGCGATCGCCGAGATGGTCGCCTGTGGGGTGACCGTCGAGTAGTCAGGACTCGGCGCGAGCCCGGGCAACCAGTTCCCGCTGCAGGTCTTTAACCCCGGCGGTGAGTGAGACGTGATACACGTGCGGGTTGACCAGGCGGCGCACGCCGGGATCGAGCCGGGCGAGGTCGGCGGTCCGCCAGGCCTGCATCGCCTCGAGTGAGGGAGACCCATCCAGCCGCTTCCCCTCTACGTACACCGGCACCAACAGCTCTTCGGCAGAAATCGGATCGTCGAGGCGGCGCATCACACCCTCCCGGTGCGGGTGGTAGAGCTCGAGCTTGTCCACCGTGCTCAGGTCCTCGCCGCTCGCCGACACCACGTCGGCGGTGGCGAGTCCCCTGGCGTCGTAGATCCGCCACACCCCCTTGTCGCCCGGGATGGGCATCTTCTCGGGGGTGTCCGAGATCTTGATGGCGGGGATCCACTCCCCCGTGTCCTCGATGGCGACCAGCTTGTACACGCCGCCGAGCGCCGAGTCGCCGTGGGAGGTGACGAGCCGGGTCCCCACCCCGTAGACCAGGCGGTCGAGCAGCCGGTCGGCGTCGACGCCATACCGGGGGGCCTCCTCGCTGATCTGGGACTGGATCTGCCACATGGCCAGCTCGTCCAAGTCCGAGGAGAGCACGATGCGGGCCCCGGGGAAGCCGGCCTCGTCGAGCATGGCGGCGGCTCGGACCGCGAGGTGGGCGAGGTCGCCCGAGTCGAGCCGAATCCCCACCGGCTCGTGGCCGGCGGCGCGCAGCTCGTTGAACACGGTGATGGCGTTGGGGACGCCGCTGTCCAGCGTGTCGATGGTGTCCACGAGCAGGACGGTCTCGTCGGGGAACACCTCGGCGTAGGCACGGAAGGCGCCCACCTCTCCCTCACCCAATGCCATGAACAGCTGCACCAGCGAGTGAGCGTGGGTGCCCGCCGGCTCCGAGCCCAGGTGGTGTGAGGCGCCGACGTTGCTGCTGGCGTTGGCGCCACCGATCAGCGCTGCTCGGGATCCGGCGTTCGCCCCGGTGTCCGGGCCCCGGCGCAGACCGAACTCGAGCACGGGCTCGCCGCGAGCGGTCTCGCTCACCCGCGATGCCTTGGTGGCGATCAGGGTCTGGTAGTTGAGGTGGTTGAGCAGCGACGTCTCCAGGATCTGAGCGATCCCGAGCGGTCCCTCCACGATTGAGATCGGGGCGTGGGCGTGCACCACCCGGCCCTCGGGCACGGCCCGGATGGTGAGCGAGGAGAAGTCACCCATCGCCTCCAGCCAGTCGAGGAATCCCTGGTCGAACCGCGGTTTGCCGGTGCGATCGGTCTGCCCGGCGAGGAGTTCGAGATCGCGGCCGGTGACCCGGGTGGCGTCGATCCAGTCCAGCAGCCAGCCGAGCCCGGCGGTGACCGCATACCCCGCCTGGTGGCGTCCGTAGTCGGGGTAACGGCGGAAGAAGTAGTCGAAGAGCGCGGGCCGGTCCTGCAGGCCCTGCTTCCAGTACACCTGGGCCATGGTCAGCTGGTACTGGTCGGTGAACAGGAAGCCCTCGATCAGATCGCGGCGGTCCCCGGGCATGGCGTCACCCTACCCGCTACCTTCGCCGCAACCGAGGGAGGAACATCGTGCTGCAACGCAACGCCTGGAAGTGGCTGCTCGTGCCCACGGTGATCATCGTCCTGTTCGGGGTCGGGGACGTGATCCGCGGGGTGGACGCCGATCCCGCCATCGTGGAGGGAATGAGCGGGTTGACCATCGAAGAGATCGAGGCGGCCAGCCCTGAAGGTGCGGCGATGATCGAGCTTGGCACCCGCGCCCAGGGCATGGTCATTGCCTGGTTCGGGCTGGCATTGTGCGCCATCATCGTGTTCGCCTATCGGCGATGGGAACGGTGGGCGTGGTGGACGATGTGGCTGCTCCCGCTGTGGGCCATCGGTGTCTCGATCTTCCTGCTCCTCCAGG
>CAYQZO010000227.1:0-3985 GCA_964421925.1 uncultured Acidimicrobiaceae bacterium | reverse complement strand
GTGGGTGATGGGCTCAGACCGAGACCAGCTCGCGCTCCGGCTCTGATGTGACGTCCGGCTCGTCGTCGAGGTGGCCCTCGATCGACACGTTGGGAATCCACTCCAGCCAGCCGGGGAAGTACCAGTTGCGGCTGCCCAGCAGTTTCATCGACGCCGGCACCAGGATGGAGCGGACGATGGTGGCATCGAGCAGCACGGCGACGGCGAGGCCGAACCCCATCTGCTGGAAGCTCACCAGCCGACCCGAAGCGAAGCCGGCGAACACCGCCACCATGATCACCGCAGCCCCGGTGATGAGGGCTCCGGTCGTACGCAGGCCGTACGCCACAGACTCCGCGTTGTCCCTGGTCTGGTCGAAGCGCTCCTTGATCCGTGAGATCAGGAACACGTGGTAGTCCATCGACAGCCCGAAGAGCACCGAGAACAGGAACAACGGCAGCCATGCCTCGATGGTCTCCACCTGAGAGAAGCCGACCGCGGCGGCGATGTCCTTCACCCATTGCGGTCCGACTCCCTGCTGGAAGAAGGCGACCACCAGCCCGTAAGCCGCACCCACCGACAGCAGGTTCATGGCGATCGCCTTGGCCGGAATCACCACCGAGCGGAACGCGAGGGTGAGCAGGATGAACGACAGTCCCAGCACGACCGCAAACACAATCGGGGTGTAATCGGCGGTCTGGGCGAGGAAGTCGACGGTGACAGCGGTTTCCCCTCCCACGTATACCTCGACCCCATCGCCGACCGCCACCGGAACGATGTCGGCTCGCAGATGCCGGACGGTGTCGAGCGACTCGATCGAAGCCACATCGCCGAGCAGCTGCACCGACACCACAGCGAGCTCGTCGCTCGAGCGCGGGTCGACGACGCCGGGACCGAACCCGCCGTCGGCCGCAACAGCGGCCTGGAGTTCGGCCGCGGCAGTCACGGCATCTTCGCCCTGGATCACCACCTCGACCGGCGAGGTGAGGCCGCCGGCGAACTCATCCTCGAGGATGGCAAACGCCCGCGCCGACTCGATGTCATCGGGCAGGGTGGACACCCCGGCGAGGCCGGTGTCGATCCACAGGAAGCTCGATGCGGCCAGCACGAGCACCCCGGCGGACAGCACCAGCGAGATGACCGGCCGGCCCATCACCGCGGTCGTGATGCGATCCCACAGCCGCGACCCACCCTGGAGCGAGCTGCGGCGACGCACCCGCAGCGAGTCGATGCGGTCGCCTATCAACGAAAGCACGGCAGGCAACAAGGTCAACGAGGCCGCCACGGCGACCATGACGACCAGGATCGCGCCGAGGCCAAGCGACCGGAACAGCGAATTGGGCAGGATCAGCATGCCGACGAGGGCCAGGACGACGGTGAGCCCGGAGAACACGACCGCACGAGTGGCGGTGGCGCCTGTGCGCCCGATGGCGTCCAGCTTGGCGAACCCCCTGGCTCGCTCCTCCCGGTACCGGGAGACGATGAACAGCGAGTAGTCGATGCCGACGGCGAGGCCGATCATCGTGATCATGTTGGTGATGAAGAAGCTGAGGTCGAACATCACCCCCACGAGTGCGGCCAGCCCCATAGCGACCGCGATGGCGACGACGCCGAGGATGATGGGCACCACTCCGGCGGCGATGGTCCCGAACACCAAGACCAGGACGACGATGGCCACCGCGATGCCGATCGTCTCACCCCTGGCCAGGTCTTCCTCGGCGATGCGATTGAAGTCGTTCCCGAGCGTGGCCGGGCCGGCGACGAGGGCGTCCATGTCCTGTGGGGCCGGCACGGCGGTGACCGTCTCCATGACGGCCTCGGCGTTGGCCGAGAACTCGTCGACCTCGCTCCCGGCGAGCGTCACCGGCAGCAGTGCAGCGGTGCCGGTCGCCGACACCGGTCCATCCTCGGTCAGGTACGAACCGACGGCCACGACGGCATCGGAATCGGCGAGCTCGGCCTGGAGCTGGGAAACGTATCCGACGAACCCGGGATCGGAGACGGAGCTGGTCTCCGACGTCACCAGCACGAACTCGGTGTCTCCTGCCTCTCCTCGCACCTCTTCGACGAGCTCGAGGGCGGTGATCGACTCGGGTTGATTGGTGAACTCGATGGAGGTGGTGAGGGCGTCACCGAGCAGCTGCGACGACAGCACACCGGCGCCGATCAACAAGACAACCCAGATGGCGATCGTCCTCCATGGCTTGCGTGCGCTGGCCTGTGCCAACGCTCTTGGTCCGAATGACATGAGCCTTTTCTCCCCTTGATCTGTGTACAATGTACATGTACACTGTCTATGTACAAAGTACATATACACCGTAGATGAGACGTATGTCAAGTCGAGATTCGAAACCCCGTCACACCATGACCGGCTTCTCCGAAGCGGCGTCCTACGATGGAGCCGTGACCACGACCGACCGCATTCCCCTGACTCGGGAGCGCATCATCGAGGCCGCGGTGGCCATCGCCGACACCGACGGCGTCGACGCGCTCTCCATGCGCAGGCTCGCCGACGAGTTCGGGGTGGGCCCGATGGCGCTGTACAACCACGTGGAGAACAAGGACGACCTCTTCGACGGGATGATCGACCACGTCTTCGCCTCCATCGAGTTCCCCGACGAGGAGATGGAGTGGAAGGAGTTGATTCGCATCGTCGGCTCCTCCGCCATGCAGATGTTCGGAGAGCACCCGTGGGTCGCCATGCTTCTGATGCAGCGAGGCAACACCGGCCCGGCAGCGCTCGGGTTCATGGACCGGGTCCTCGGGGTGTTCCGAGCGGCCGGCTTCAGCGACCAGGACACCCAGCACGCCTGGCAGATGCTGGCCTCCCACACCATGGGCTACGCCTTTCAGCAGGCGGCGAATCCCGGGATGCTGACCGACGAGATGGCCCGGCTCCAGATGACGGTGCTGCAGATGGGCGCCCATCTGCCCCACGTGGTCGCCCTGGCGCCTCTGCTCGCCGAGTGTGACTTCGAGCGCGAGTACAACTGGGGCCTCGAGATCATCATCGACGGTCTCGACGCCCGCCTCGGCTGAGGCCACCACCCGCGTTGGTAACGTGCCGTAATGCGCAAACTCCTGCTCCTTGGCCTTCTCACGTCGCTGGTCGCCGCCGGGTGCGGCTCGTCATCCGACACCACCACCACGACCACCGGACAGACGACCACGACCGCTGGCGTTACCACCACCTCTGGCGGAATCACCTCGACGACCGCTGCCGACGCCACCACCACCTCCGCTGTCGCCGGCGGCCCGGACTGTGTGGTGGGAACCTGGGTGTTCCAGAGTGAGGCGTTCATCGAGGCGATGCGCCAGTTGATAGCCGCAGAAGGCGAGAGCGGCGAAGTCAGCGACACCGGCGGGACCTACACCGTCGAGATGGCCGCAGACGGCACCTTCACCGCGGAGCGGGACGAGTGGGGCTTCTCGATCGCGACCAGCGATGGGACCGTCGTCATCTCCGTCAGCGGCACGGACACGGGCACGTGGTCGGCGACCGGGGACACCATCACGGTCGAGACCGTGAGCTCCAACGCCGAGGTCTCGGTGACCGTCGAGACGGGTGGACAGGTGATCACCCTCACCGACTCCCCGGTCGACTTCCCGGAGGGGATCACAGCCGAGTCGGCGCCCTACAGCTGCGGCGGCGACACCCTCACCGTCACCACCGAGGAGTACACCGCGGTACTCGAACGAGTCTGAGCCGCTCCGCTCACTCCGGGTGGGGAGCGATCCCGCTCAGCGCCTCACACGAAGCGAGCAGCTGCTCCTGGAGTTCGACATCGGCCGCCTCGGCGGGGACGCTCAGCTCACGCATGTGCGACAGGAAGCGCCCGGAGCGCAGCGCATCGGGCTCATCGCTGCTGGCCAGCCACACCTGGGTGGCCGCCCCGGTGTCGAGATCGACGGGCGCCCCGGCACCACCCATGCGGGTTCGTACCCACCCTGGGCCCACCGCGTTGGCCACGACCTGCGGGTAGCGGCGTGCCGCAGCCATGGCCAG
>CAYQZO010000226.1:0-3987 GCA_964421925.1 uncultured Acidimicrobiaceae bacterium | reverse complement strand
CGGAGCGCTCGGTCCAGATGCGGAGCGCGATCTCCCAGAAGTACAGGTCGCACGAGGCCTGGAGGGCACCATGGAGGTCGACCCGTCCAGTCCCCCCCGGTCTCCGGTTCCAGTCCCGGTACACCTGGGAGATACCGTCGTACTCGAAGCGAAGGCTCCCGGTGCAGAGGTACTCGTCGGTGTCCGAATTGAGCGGTTGCAGCTCCTCCACATCCGCCTCATCCTCTTCGCCCTCGGCCGCTGCGCCGAGAACCCGATCTGTCCCGCGGTCCAGGGGGTAGATGCCCTCCTCGATGGCGAGCAGGTAGCTGATCGTCTTGAAGGTGGACGCCGGGGCGTACAGGCCTTGCACGGCAAAGTTGGTGAAGGCGTTGGCCGTGCCGAGGCGCTCCCATTCATCGGAGGTCAGACCGGCGACGAAGGCGGTGGGGTCGAACGATGGGTAGGAAGCCATGGCGAGGATGGACCCGTCGCGGGGATCCTCGACCACCCCGACCGCCCGCACCGGGCACCACTTGTCCGAGTGGGTGAGCACGACCCGGTCGCGTTCCACGCTCAATGCCTGCAGGTTGGTGGCGAACAGATCGCCTTCGCGGACGGCAAAGCGCTCCCCGCCAACGATCAGTACTGCCGAACGCTCATCGGCGCGTCCCTCGGTGACGGTGACAAGACGCGCCGCTCGCTCCGTCTGGCCGCTCAGCGAGATGCGATCGCCTACGTTCAGCGTGACCCGTTGCACCGGTACGCACACCCCGTTGTCGTCGATGGGGAGGCCGCTGAAGAGTGGCCCGAGCACGTCCCCATCCTCGAGCGAGTCGGGATCGGGGAGGCTCTCCAGCTCTTCGCGGGCGGCGGCCACCGCGGCCTCGCCCGCTTGCTCGTCCGCTTCGAGTTCGGCGACGCGGGCCGCGGCCTCGGCCAGGTCGGCCACGGCCTCCTCCCGGGCCCGGATGATGCGGCTTTCGGCGTCCTCGGAGCGCAGCGCTGCTTCGCGCTCCGCCATCTCGGAGTTGCGAGCGAGGGCAAGGCCCTCCTGGAGCGATGCCTGCAGCTGTGCCTGGGTCGCGGCGTCGATGGTCAGGAACAGGCTGTCTCCGGGCCGGGGTGCCTTCTCCCCGGCCTTGGAGAGGACGGTCCGGTCGGCGTCGACCCGGTACTTGACGATGCCCTCGGTGCCGCGCAGGGTCTCGTCGTAATAGCGCTCCACGCCTGCCTTGCCCACCACGTCGTTGCCCCGCACGTCGGGGCGCGCCAGGTCCTCGGCCGAAGGCTTCCCGATGTAGCCGAGAACGTGGGCGCCCACCTCACCGAGGGGGTACTCACGCACCGGCTGCGGGATGACGGCGACCCCGGGGAAGTCCTCGCGGTTCTCCATCAGCAACAGGGCCCGGTCCTCGGTCAGGTCGCGGGCCAGGATCAGCTCGGCGCCGGAGTTGGCGTTGTCGAAGGTCTCCAGGAGCTCGCTCGCCGGCTGGTCGAGAAATGCGGCGAGATTGGTGGCGAGCAGCTCGACGCTGTCGTCGGTGACCAGGGCCATGTCCACCACCACCGCCAGCGAGGGGCGGGTCCCGGCGAGAAGCTCACCGTTGCGGTCGAAGATGTCGCCCCGGGGCGCAGGCGTGTTGACCAGCCGGATCTGGTTGTGCTCTGCCCTGGCCTGGTACTCGGTCGCCCCGCTGATCTGCACCGCCCACAGCCGGAGCCCGAGGACGCCGAGCATGGCCGCGAGGATGGCGCCGACGGTGACGATGCGCCAGGTCCCGCTCACAAGGCCCACCGTTGCTCGCCGCGCCTGCGCATGGCGACACTCGACAGCCAGAACACCGGCGCCGCGATGGCGACGTTCCACAGTGCGGGGAGCACCAGGTGCTTCCACAGATCGGGCTGGTTGATGGTGCCGTGACCGAACAGGGTCCCGAGGACGGCATACAGGAGCTGCCCACCGAGCGTGATGAGGAACACCCCGGCGGCGACCACCAGGACACCACCGACCTCGAGATGGCGCAGCTTGACCGTGGCGAAGGCGACCGCCGTCATGGTGATGGCCCACAGGCCGAGCGAGAGACCGCTGACGAGGTCCTGGGCGAAGCCGGCGGTGAAGCCGACGAGGAGGGCGGCCTCCGGCTCGAGGTAGCGGGCGCAGGCGATCACGGTCAGCATCACCAGTGCCGGCGCCACACCAAGAGGTGTCACCTGGGCGAACAGCGTCGTCTGCAACACGAGGGCCACCGCCACCAGGGCGAGGGCGACGAGGGTGTTGCGGTGCCGTCTCATCGCTGACCCCCGGTCGGATCGACGATTTCGGGCGGCGGAGCAATCAGCGGCGTGTCCTCATCGACCTCGGCATCGAGCGGCGACCAGCCGACGATCACCTTCACGTAGTCGAGCTTGCCGAGTTCGGCGGCGGGTTCGACCGTGGTGCGCAGCACGAAGTCGACGGCGGCATCGGCGGACTCGGCGACGTAGCCGACGAGGATTCCGGGCGGAAAGCGGCTGCCGTCGGTTACGACCACCGACCCGGCGGTGACCGGCGTGCTGGCGTCGAACATGTCGAGGCGAAGGGTCCCCGTCCCCAGGCCGGTGATCACACCGGTCTCATTGGTTTCCTGGACGCGTACCCCAACCGAGACGATCGGGTCGGTGAGCAGCCGCACCCGGGCGGTGCTGGCAGTGACCGCGTCGATCCGCCCGATGAGCCCGCGCTCGTCGACGACCGCCTGGCCCACGGCGATGCCGTCGTCGGAGCCCTTCAGGATGAAGCGAACCTGGTCGAACGAAGACGCCCCCGACGAGTAGACCCGTGCGGTCACCGAGGGCAGCTCGAGGGGTGGCGAGAGGTCGTTGATGGCTTCGAGCTCGGCAACCTTGCGCTCCAGGGCCTCCGACTCACGCAGCTTGAGCTCGAGTTCGGCGATCTGGGCCTCGAGGCGCTCGTTCTGCTCGCGCAAGCCCACCAGGTTGGAGACCCCGTCGAAGAACCCGACGACGGGAGAGACGGCGGCGTCGGCGACCCGCTGCACCGGCGCAAGGAGGGCCTGGGCGCCGCGGCGCAAGGTGTCGGCTGCACCCGAGTCGGTGGTGCGCACGTCGAAGGTGGCGATGACGAACCCGGCGGCGAGCAGGGACAGGAAGAGCGCCGTGACGCGGTCGAACCGTTGACCTGAGGGGAACATCAGCCGATGGGGGCGGTCACGTTCGGCCGGAGGAGTGCAGCACGCTGCCGAGCACGTCGAACTCCTCGAGCACCGCACCCGATCCGATCACGACGCTCTGCAGCGGACGCTCCGCGGTGACGATGGGCATGCCGGTCTCGTTGACCAGGCGCTGGTCGAGGCCGCGCAGGAGTGCCCCGCCTCCGGCGAGCACGATGCCACGCTCCATGATGTCGGCGGCGAGCTCTGGTGGCGTCTTGTCCAGCGTGAACTTGATGGCGTCGATGATGGCCTGGACCGGCTCCTCCATCGCCTCGCGGATGTCCTGGCTCGACAGCACCACGGTGCGGGGGAGACCCGATACCAGGTCGCGCCCCCTGATCTCGGCGGCGGGCTCCTCGGCGATCGGCCAGGCAGACCCGATGGCGAGCTTCACCTGCTCGGCGGTGCGCTCACCGAGCATCAGGCTGTACTCCTTCTTCACCCACTCGATGATGGCGCTGTCCTGCTCATCCCCGCCGATGCGGATGCTGCGCGACACCACGATGCCGCCGAGCGAGATCACCGCCACCTCCGTGGTTCCGCCACCGATGTCGACCACCATCGAGCCCGTTGGCTCGTGCACCGGCAGACCGACCCCGATGGCGGCCGCCATCGGCTCTTCGATGGTGTAGGCCCGTCGGGCACCGGCGTGGTAGGCGGCTTCCTCGACGGCGCGGCGCTCCACCGCGGTGATGCCGGAAGGAACACAGATCACGATGCGGGGGCGGGCGGCGAAGCGCCCGGTGTGCACCTTGTCGATGAAGTAGCGGAGCATCTTCTCGGTGATGTCGAA
>CAYQZO010000225.1:0-3988 GCA_964421925.1 uncultured Acidimicrobiaceae bacterium | reverse complement strand
GCGCTCGATCTCGATGAGATCGTCCAGACCGAGGTCTCCGGCCAGGAGCATCTCGACCTTCCCATCGAGGCCCTCGACCTCTCCGAGCGTCCCCGCAACTGCCTGCGCCGGGCTCAGATCCAGACCGTGGGCGAGCTGGTGGAGAAGACCGAGGAGGACCTGCTCAACATCACCAATTTCGGGCAGAAGTCACTCGAAGAGGTGGTGGCCAAGCTCGACGAGCTCGGGTTCTCGCTGCATTCGCACGCCGACGCCGAGCCGGAGACCGTTGCCTGATGCCACGCCCCAAGAAGGGCCCGCGCCTTGGGGGCAGCCCTTCCCACCACCGCAAGATCATGGCCAATCTCACCCGGGAGCTGATCGCCAACGAACGGGTGACCACCACGCACGCCAAGGCGCGCGAGGTGCGTCCCTACGCCGAGAAGATCATCACCAAGGCCCGGCGCGGTGACCTGCACGCCAGGCGGCTGGTGTTGGCCAAGATCGGCGACACCGACGTGGTGACCAAGCTCTTCGACGAGGTCGGTCCCCGCTACGCCGACCGGCCCGGCGGCTACACCCGCATCACCCGGCTCGGCCCGCGGCGCGGTGACGGTGCCGAAATGGCGGTCATCGAGCTGGTTTAGCGTATCGTCGGACTCCGGCCGGCCAGGGGGCAGCCCAATGGGAGCGGTATTCCAGCGATTCATCGAGGCGATCCGCTTCGATCGGGAAGCGTTCGTCTGGATGGAGTTCAACGACCGGGCGACCGGCGACGCCCTCATCCTGGTCCTGATCACCACCGCGGTCAGCCTGATCGCCCAGGGGACGCCGTTGTGGGGATTCGTCACCGAGCTCGACGCGGTGCTCGTGGTGATCCTCAACACCATGATCTTCTGGCTGATCTACAGCGCCATCGTGTACGCCGCGGTCCGCTACCTGTTCCGCGGCGAAGGTGTCTATGCGATCTACCTGCGCATCGCCGGGTTCGCTTTCCCCACGCTGCTGCTCACCATCTTCACCGCCTGGCTCATCCCCTACGACCCGGCCGCCGCCTTCGTCGGCTCCTTGTGGTTCCTGGCCATCGTCGCCTACGGGACCCACTACGTCGCCGATCTCCCCTTGTCCCAGGCCGCCGGCGCAGCCCTGGCGGGCTACGTGGGCTGGTTCCTCATCGATCTGGTCCGCACCAACATCTTCTGATCGTGCCCACGTACCGCCTCGAGGTGGCATACGACGGCACCGGCTTCCATGGCTACGCTCGCCAACCGGCGCGGCGCACCGTTCAGGGTGAGCTGGAGGCGGCACTGTCCAAGCACGTCCCCGGGGTCGTGACCTCGGTCGCCGGGCGCACCGATCGCGGTGTCCACGCCACCGGCCAGGTGGTCAGCTTCTCCACCGACGACGTGCTCGACACCGAGCGGGTGCTGCGGAGCCTGAACAGGCAGCTCGGCGATGAGATCGCCGTGACCGGGATCACCCTCGAAGGCGACGACTTCCACGCCCGTTTCTCTGCGACCTCCCGCGCCTACCGATACCGGGTGCTCAACCGCGCCATCCACGACCCGTTGCTGGCGCGGACCGTGTGGCACGTCGCGGAAGCGCTCGACATCGACACCATGAACCAGGGCGCGGCCTTGCTGGTCGGCGAGCACGACTTCACCTCGTTTTGCCGCAGAGCCGACGAATCGAGCCTGGTGCGCCGGGTCTTGTGGGCGGAATGGCAGCGGCACGACGACCTGATCGAGTTCTCCATCGGCGCCAATGCGTTCTGTCACCAGATGGTGCGTTCGATCGTCATGGCGCTCGTCGACGTGGGCCGGGGTCGTCTGCAGCCGAACGATGTGAAGCTGATCCTCGATGCCAGGGATCGGCAGGGGAGCAGGGGGGTGGCGCCTCCTCAGGGGCTGACCCTCGTCCAGGTCGGCTACGCGGAGGACACCTCGACGCCCTGATCCTGGAGCGCAGCGACGATCTGGTCGAGGTGGTCGGCGGATCGCGTCTCGAGGGTGATGGCGATCTCCACCCAGCCCGGACCGCGTCCGGTGCCCTCGCGATGGTGGTCGATGGTGAGCACGTTGCCTCGCAGGCGGCCGATGGTGGAGAGCGCGGCGGCCAGGTTGCCCGGTTCATCCGGCACCGCGATGCGCAATGACCCGAACCGACCCCGCGCCTCGAGCCCGTGCCGGACGATCTGGTCGATGACGAGCAGATCCACGTTGCCACCGGAAAGGGTGGCCACGATCGGTTCCGACGCGGGGCCGACTACGCCGGCGAGCAGGGCGGCAACCGTGACCGCCCCCGATGGCTCGACGAGGAGCTTGCCTCGCTCCAGCAGCAGGGCGACCGCCTCGGTGGTCTCGAGGTCGCCGACGGCGACCAGGTCGTCCACGTAGGTCTCGATGAGGTCGAAGCACAGCTGTGACGGCCGGGAGCAGGCGATCCCGTCGGCGATGGTCGACCCGGGAACGATCTCATCGGCGGACCCGGAGCTACGGGCTTCGATGTAGGTCGGGACGGCGGCCGATTGCACCCCGACGATGCGCACGCCGGGGTGAACTTCCTTCAACGCAAGTGCCGAACCGCCGATGAGCCCGCCACCGCCGACCGGAACCAGCACCGTCGCGGTCTCGGGGATCTGCTCACCGAGCTCGAGGCCAAACGTGCCTTGGCCGGCCACGATGTCGGGATCGTCATAGGGATGGATGAATGTGGCGCCGGACTCCTCGGCGAAGTCAAGCGCGAGGTCCACGGCCTCGGCGAGGTTGTCCCCGCCCAGCTCCACGGTGGCGTCGTAGGCACGCGTCGCCTCGATCTTGGGTATGGCGGCGCCCTCCGGCATGAACACCGTGCAGTGGAGGCCGAGCTCTTGGGCGGCGAGGGCCACCCCCTGGGCGTGGTTGCCCGCCGATGCGGCCACCACCCCGTTTCCCTTGGTTTCGTCCGGGATCAGGGTCAGGGCGTTCATGGCGCCGCGGATCTTGAAGGACCCCGTGCGCTGCAGGTTCTCTGCTTTGAGCCACACCTCGGCGCCGGTGAGGGTTGAGAACGCGTTGGAAAGCAACAGCGGCGTTTGCAGGACCACGCTCTTGCCGCGCTCCCGGGCGGCGAGGATGTCGGGATAAGCGATTCGCTCCATCCCGGGGATAGTACGAGCCGGGTAGCGCCTTCATTGGCCGTAAGACCGCGAACCCGATACCATTCGGGCCCGCTCCCGGCCACCGGGAGTGGTTCCACGTTCCACGGGATCCGTGATGAAAGCCAAGCTGCAGAAGACGTTTTCGCCCACGCCCGCCGACATCGAGCGGGACTGGCACGTCGTCGATGCCGAAGGCGTGCCCTTGGGCCGGGTCGCCTCAGAGGTGGCCCAACTCCTGCGCGGCAAGCACAAGCCGACGTTCGCCCCCCACATGGACGTGGGCGACTATGTCATCGTGGTCAACGCCGACAAGGTGGCCCTCACCGGCGCCAAGGAAACCGCGAAGGTCTACTTCCGCCACTCCGGCTTCCCCGGTGGGATCAAGGCCGAGACGGTCGAGACCTTGCGGGAGCGCCACCCCGATCGCCTCGTCGCCAATGCGGTGAAGGGCATGCTCCCCAAGAACAAGCTTGGCCGGGCCACGCTCGACAAGCTGCGCGTCTACGCCGGTCCCGACCACCCGCACCACGCCCAGAACCCGAAGCCGTATCTCCTCACCCATCGAAAGGCTGACGCCTGATGCCCGAAACGCTCGCCTCGGCCACCGGCCGCCGCAAGACCTCCGTCGCCAGGGTGCGCTTGAGCGCCGGCGACGGCACCTACACCATCAACGGCCGGAGCCTCGACGACTACTTCCCGCAGGCGTACCGGATGCGGGTGCACGAGCCGTTCGAGCTCGTCGACCGCATCGGGGTGTACGACGTGCACGCGACGGTCACCGGCGGCGGGCTGACCGGGCAGAGCGACGCGCTGCGCCTCGGCATCGCCCGGGCGCTCGTCGAGATCGACCCCGAGCTGCGCCCCACCGTC
>CAYQZO010000224.1:0-3992 GCA_964421925.1 uncultured Acidimicrobiaceae bacterium | reverse complement strand
GTCGCCAGAAGTTCAGGGAGGGGGCCAGGTGATCGAGGTCCTGGATCAGCGCAAGCCCGGTCGTGGACAGGCCCGACATGGCGTCGAAGTAGGCGTCGAGTGGACTTGCGAAGTGACCGGAGAGGATGAACGGTATCGACCCGATCGCCGGGACCACCAGCCAGGTGACGGCAACCACGACCATGCCGTGACCCCAGTCGAGGCGTTGCTCCTCGACGCTGAGGCGGAGCATGACCGTTCCCAGCAAAGCGAAGACGCCGACCATGAGGAGGAACGAGCTGGCCGGCCCCCATTCCCGCCCGGCGACAGCCCAGCCGAGGGGCAGGAGGCTGGCGACGGCGACCACGAGGAACACCCTCCCCAGGTAGAAGCCGATGATGCGGAAGTCGCGTCCGATCGGGCGGATGAGCACGTCAGAACACCCACAAGGCGACGGCGGCAACGATGGCCGTCACCACGACGAGGGCGGCGACGGCGAGCGCCTCGGCGATGAACGAGCCGAAGGCGCCGATCGGATCGGGAAGCCACCCGGAGCGCTGCCTGCCCGGCCGGTTCACTGCCCCTCGCCGTTGCCCTCGAAGACCTGGGCCACATCGGCCATGGCGCTCGTGCTCGATGCCACCAGGACCCGGTCGCCGGGCTTGATCGTCGAATTGCCGCGAGCGAGCGTGACGTCGTCCCCCCGCACCCGGGTGACGATCAGAGTGTTCTCCGGCAAGTCGAGCTCGAAGACACGCTTGGTCTCGAACGTATCGGGAACGTCGAGCTCCTGGACGGCCACCTTGCCCGCGGCGAACAGATCGGAAGCGGCGAGGTCCGGGACCTCGACTTCTTTGGAGATGACCTGGGCGATCAGGTCGGTGACGCTCACCACGGGAATCTCGAGCGCTTCGAAGGTCGGTCGGTTGGAGGGATCGTTGAGCCGGGCCATCACCCGCTCGGCCCCGAGCGTCGAGGCCAGCTGGGCGGCCATGAGATTGTCCTCGTCGCGTCCGGTGAGGGCGAGGGCCCAGTCGGCGCGGTCGATGTCGGCAGCGCGCAGCACGTCGGGCGCAGTCCCGTCCCCTTCGAAGACGAGCACCTTGGCGTCGGAAACGACCTTGCGGGCGTGACCGGTGTCGGACTCGATCACGGCCACGGTGTGCCCTGCCGAAGAGAGCTCCCGCGCCAGGAACGACCCGATCTTGCCGCCCCCGATGATCACCACCCTCATGCCAGCTCCGGCTCGACGTCGACCAGGTACTTCTTGACCTTGCCCAGGGCCCCGTGCTTGGCTCCGGCCACGACGAGGTCGCCCTCCCTGAGCTTGAACTTCGGGCCGGGGATGAACGTCCTCCCGTTTCGCTGCACCGCAGCAACCCGAAGCTCTCCGTCGACCTCGAAGGCGCCGACCGTGAGGTCCTTGGCCAGCTCTCCGAGGACCATGTCGACCACCTCGACGTCGCCCTCGGTGAAGGTGATGTGGTAGTCGAACTCGGGATCGACCAGCTGCTCGTGGATGACGCGGGACATGAGCTGGGTTCCGGCGATGTACCGGATGTCCATCGCCCGGTAGGCCTCGGCCCTGGCCGGATCGTCGAGGCGGGCGATCGTGTTGGGCACGCCGAAGACGGAGCGGGCGACCTGTACGGCCATGGCATTGGCGTTGTCGTCGTCGGTGACGGCGACGAACGAGTCGGCGAACTCGATGCCGGCTTCCTTGAGCGCGCGGACGTCGTAGGCGAGTCCGGTATGGGTCGTCCCGTTGAAGGTCCCGCCGAGCAGGTCGAAGCGCCCTTCGTCGGTGTCGATCACCGATACGTCATGGCCCTCCTCGGAGAGGGTGATGGCCAGATCACTTCCCACCCGGCCGGAACCGGCGATGACAACGCGCATGGGAGTAGCTAAGTAGCCAAGGAGCGCAACAGCCAAGTATCCAGCTGCCAGCTGCCGGCTGCCGGCTGCCGGCTACCGCGCTACCCGGCAACTCCTCGTAGCATCCCGGCTCGTGGGCCGGCTCGTCTCTCCCGTTCTCGCTCTGGCCGTCGTCGCGGCACTGCTCAGCGGCTGTGCCACGGCCGACCAGTCGACGACGACCACCGCCCCGCTCACCACGAGCAGCGCACCGAGCACGACGACCACCACCCAGCCAACCACGACGACGGAGCCGCCGATCGAGCGGGTCCTCGTCTACGGGGACGCCCCCCTCGACCTGCTCGTCGCACTCGGGTCGACCCTCTCCTGGTGGACCGACCAGCGCAATCCCAAGCCGCCGATGGCTCCCGGCCTCGCCGATCGGTTGCTGGAGATGGACCTCGATGCCCCGGACGGCCTCACCGTCACCGCCCGTCATGCCGACCTGGAGACGGGACCGGTGGCCATCATCACCAGCGAGAACGGTGACGTCTTCGCTGCGGCGGACGACGGCGGCGGGTGGCGCCTCGTAGGCGCCGCACCCGCCGCAGGCGGCGCCTGGTTCGGCGAGGAAGGACGGCCCATCCTGGTCATCGGGTCCGACGCTCGCCCCGGACAGAGCCAGACCAGGTATCGGGCCGACAGCGTCCACCTGCTCACCGCACGAGCCTCGGCTGGGGATGGGGCGATCGTGGGAATACCCCGGGACAGCTACTTCTCGACCCCATACGGCTCGATGAAGCTGTCCTCGGTGATGGCGGGGCGGGGCCCGGCCGTGATCACCGACGCGGTCCGGGACCACTGGGACATCGACGTCGAGGGCTACGTGGTGACCGGCTTCCAGGGCTTCGAGCGACTGATGGGGGAACTCGGCAACCTGCCGATCGTGCTGCCTCGCTCCATCCCGGCCCAGCCCTGGTGGCCCGCGTTCGGCGCCGGCTCGCAAACCCTGAGCCCACAGCGGGTCCTCGAATACTCCAGGACCCGCAAGGGCGTGCCGGGCGGCGACTTCACCCGTTCTGCCAACCAGGGCGTGGTGATGCTCGCCATGCTCCGGCTCATCCAGAAGCAGGACATCATGTCCGCACCCGCCTTCCTGCAGATCCTGGACCGGCACACCTGGACCGACCTCCCACCGTCGCGATTGATCCAGCTCGCGGCCACCGCCTTCTTCCTCGACCCCGACGCGGTGGATAATCTGGCGCTCCCGGGGCGGATCGGGACCGCCGGCGGTGGCTCGGTCGTGTTCCTCGACGATGCCGCCGATGCGGTGATCGCCGATCTCGTCGACGACGGCGTGCTGGAGTAGCGCTCAGCTCAGCATCGCCGCCGGGTCGAACCGGGCCCGGCTGCTCGCCGTGACCCGTACCGACCATCCACCGATGAGCTCGACCCACCGCACCACCTCCACCATCACCGTTCTCGCCTGCCACGAAGGGTCGCGGGGACACCGGCACGACACGAGAGTCGCACCGTTCTCGGCGGCGAAGCGGGCAGCCTCTTCCCGCGGCGACCCGCGGGCACCGAAGGGGCGGAACGTGACCGGCGCCGCAGCCAGTGCGGCGGCGTCGGCAGCCACCGCCGCCTGATACTTCCCGGCGAGGAGGATGCCCGCGTCGGCGAGGGCGACGCCGAGCACCATGACCAGGCCGGCCACGGCCAGCATGAGCGGCGTGGCCGACCCGGCCTGACGCCTCACCGTTCGACCCGCATCGATGCCGACGCGGTGAGGGCCACCTCGAATCCCCCGAACAACGGTGCGGCCACGACGTGGCCGACGGTGACCCGGACCCTGGCGGTCTCACCCACCACGTGGGGCCGGGACACCGCCACCCGGGCGGGTGCGCCGCCGAGGGCGGCCCGTACCGCGCCGACCGCGGACGCGGGGTCGGGGTTGGCCGCTGCCTCCCTCGCCCCGGCTCGGGCGGCGTTCATCACCATGAGCTGGTCGCGCGCGACCAACGCGACCTCGACGACGCCGAGGGCGAGTGCCAGGACGAGGGGGACGACGATGGCGAACTCGATCACCGCGCTTCCTCGTTGGTCCACGGCGTCCGCTCCTTCAACCGCTGCCGGCCATTGAGGTCACCTTCTCGATG
>CAYQZO010000223.1:0-4011 GCA_964421925.1 uncultured Acidimicrobiaceae bacterium | reverse complement strand
CGAAGCCGGAGTCGGGCGGCGTGTAGGCGCGGGCGGGGGCGAAGGGAAACCGGTCGGCGGGGCCGAAGACGTGGCAATGCCCGTTGGTCGCATTCGGTGGCGGGGTGAACCGGGTCGGGGGGTGCGGGTTCGGGTGCGGCGGCGGAATGGTCCGTTCCAGCGTCATCGGCTCAGTACTCGTGCGGGTAGACGACGCCATCCATGAGCTTGCGGGCGGTGCGCATGATCCCGGACCGCCCCTCGATCGTGACCACCGCGTCGAAGGTGCCGGATGGGTGTTCCAGGGTCACGGTGTCGCCTCCGCGGTGGCGCAGCACCTCGTGGGCCGGTGACCCGGGTAGCAAGGCGGCGGTGGCCACCGACACCGCGCCGAGCACGCCGATGGCCTCGTGGCACCGGTGCGGTATGAAGGTGCGGGTGCTCAGGTCGCCGCCGTCTTGGGGCGCGGCGACCAGGGTGAGCTTGGGCACGGTGGTGTCGGCGACGTCGCCCAGGTTCATCAACGGCCCCGCCTTGAGCCGGATCTCCTCGAGGAGGTCGCGCAGCCGCTGGTTGCCCTCCAGTTCCTCGCAGCTCTCGTACCCGGTGACACCGACGTCGTCGGCCCGCATCACCACCACCGGCATCCCGCTGTCGATCAGGGTCACCGGCACCCCCGCGATCGTATCCACGGCGTTTCCCGTGGGGAGCAGCGCACCGCAGAAACCACCCGCCACCTCTTCGAAGTCGATGGTGATGGGTGCCGCGGTGCCCGGGACACCGGAGATGGCGGTGTCCCCGTCGTAGATCGGCATCCCGTCGGCGACCGGGAAGTGCGCGGTGGCGATGCCGTCGGAGTTGAGCATGTGGATGCGAACCGCGGCCTCGGTTCCCTCGGCCGTAACGAGGCCTCGTTCCACGGCGAAGGGCCCGATGCCGGCGAGCAGGTTGCCGCAGTTCTGGCGGTCGGTGACCAGCTCCTCGTCCACGCCGATCTGCAGGAACAGGTAGTCGACCTCGGCCACGCCGTGCTCGCAGGGCGATACCACGGCCACCTTGCTGGTGAGGGGGTGGGCGCCGCCCATGCCGTCGATCTGGCGCGGGTCCGGAGTGCCCATCACCGCCATCAGCAAGCGATCGCGTTCGGCTTCGTCGGCGGGTAGGTCGTCGGCCAGGAAGTAGAGGCCCTTGGAGGAGCCGCCCCGCATCACCATGGCGCGCACGCCGTCGCTCATGCCCACATTGTGCCCCATCACCCCGTTCTGCGGGCCCACAGCGTCATATACCAGCCTGCGAACCCTGGGTTCGCAGTGATCAGGCGTTGAGGGCGACGAGCCGCCCGCCGTCGACGGGGAGGTTCACCCCGTTGACGTAGCCGGCGGCGGGGGAGGCCAGGAAGGCGACGACGGCGCCGACGTCGGCGGGGGTGCCGAGCCGACCGACCGGAATCGACGCTACCTGGGCGGCGGCAAGCTCCTCGGGGGTGGTCCCGGTGAGCTCGGCACGACGCTGGTTGGAGGTGCGCAGCCGGTCGGTGTCGATGTAACCGGGGAGGATGTTGTTCACCGTGACCCCGTACGGGCCGAGCTCGGCGGCGAGCGTCCGCCCCCAGTTGGCCACCGCACCCCGCACGACGTTGGACACGCCGAGGTTGCGGATGGGCGTCACCACCGAGGTCGAGATGATGTTGACGATCCGGCCGTACCCGGCGTCGACCATGCCGCTCTTGACCGCGTCGACGAGTCCCTGATAGGCGAGGACGTGCTGTGCGAACCCGGCGGCAAGTGCATGCGGGTCGGCCTCGTGGAGCGGCCCCGCCCCCGGGCCACCGGTGTTGTTGACCAGGATCGTCACCGGCCCGCCGGTTTCGACGGCGGCGGCAGCTGCAGCACGGACCTCCTCCCAGTCTGTGAAGTCGACGGCGATGGAGCCGTGCTCCTGACCGGAAGGGGCGGGAAGCCCGGCCACGACCTCGCCGAGCGCTTCAGCGTCGCGGGACAGCCCGGTCACCGCGGCGCCGGCGGCGGCGAGGGCGATGGCGCACCCCCTGCCGATTCCCTGGGAGGCGCCACCCACCAGGGCGCGCCGGCCTGTGAGTGGGAGGTCGGTCATCGCCGGGGACGCTACCAGCGCCCGCCGAGGTGCCGGCGGGGACACCGGTGGCGGTTTGCCAGATTCTGCTTGATCGCGCACTGCGAAACGCCGAAATAGATCCATGGATCGCCGGAGAGGGGGGCGAGCCGCAGGGTTTCGCGCCCACAGGTAGAGGAACCGCCATGGGTCTCGGTCGCTGGGCCAATTCTGAGTTCAGGTCCCTATCGCTGATAGGCCAGATCACCCTGTTCGTGCTCGTCGTGGGTGGAGCGTTGTTCGTCTACGTCGGCGGCCTGGACGCCCTTCCCTTCCGGAACGGGCCGACACCCACCTTCCCCGACCGGTCCACCACGACGACCATCGGCGACTCGACGACGACGACCTCCGAGGCTCCCGAGGAGTCGACGACGACCACCACGACCAAGGCCAGGACCACCACCACGACCAAGGCGACCACCACCAGCACCACGCTGGCTCCCACGACGACGACGACCATCGACCCGTCGACGACGACCACCACGACCCTCGACCCGTCGACAACCACGACGACCACCGACCCGTCGACAACCACGACCACCACCGAGGCGACGACCACGACGACCACCACGACGACCGAGCCACCCACCACGACGTCGACGACGACCACCGTGCCCTAGGCCTAGGCCGGGAGACCCCTTTTCCCCGCCACCACGCAAAGTAGGTTAAGCTACGGAGCGCATCCGTCGATGGTCCCGGATGGCACCGGAGATATTCCTGGTCGGACAGATCATCGCTTCCGCCCTGATGGCGGCTGCGCTCGGGGTCTGGATCGTCCACGAGAAGGACTAGCAACCGATACGGCACCCGGCCCGCCCGCGGGAGCGCCCGCGGGTATCGTCACCGGGTGCCACCTGTATCCGCGGTCCTGGCCGGTGCCGGGCAACGCGGCCACCACGTCTATGGCCGCTGGGCCCTCGACCATCCCCTCGCCCTCCGCTTCGTGGCCGTGGTTGAGCCCGACCCGCAGCGACGGGACCGTTTCGCCACCGCCCACGGCATCGAAGACGCCCTTGCCGTGGCCACCTTCGACGAGCTGCCCCCCGGTGTCGCCGACGCCTGCTTCATCGCCGCACCCGACCGTCCCCACCACTCGCTGGCCGTCGCCGCCCTCGACGGCGGCTACCACCTGTACCTGGAGAAGCCGGTGGCGGCGACACCCCGGGAGTGTGTCGACCTGGCGGAGCGGGCAAGCCGGTCCGACCGGGTCACCGCGGTCGGGCACGTGTTGCGGTCGACTCCGTTCTTCCGGGCGGTACGCGACGTCGTGGCCTCGGGTCGGCTCGGCGACGTGATCACCGTGGAGCATCGGGAGAACGTGGTCACCTGGCACATGGCGCACAGCTTCGTGCGGGGCAACTGGGCGAACGCGGCGGAGGCGACGCCGATGATCGTGCAGAAGTGCTGCCACGACTTCGACATCCTGCGCTGGGTCCTCGACGCCGACGTGGCCCGGCTGGCTTCGTTCGGCTCGCTCTTCCACTTCCACCCCGACCGGGCACCGGTCGGTGCGACGGAACGGTGCGTGGACTGCCCGGTGCAGGACTGTCCCTTCGATGCCAGGGTGGTCTATCTCAACATGGCCACCACCGGGTGGCCGGTCCACGTGCTCGGCGACGACCTCTCCCGCAGCGGCCGCCTGGCAGCACTCGAGGAGGGCCCCTACGGCCGGTGCGTGTATACGGCGGGTTCGGACGTGGTCGACCACCAGGTGGTCGCCATGGAGCTGGTCTCGGGTACCTCGGTCACCCTGACCATGCACGGCCACGCCCCACGGGAAGAGCGCACGATGCGCTACGACGGCTCCAGGGCGACGCTCCGGGGCCGTTTCGGGGCCGCACCCCGCCTCGAGGTGCTCGACCATGCGGGCAAGGAGGTGACCGAGGTGCCCATCGCCAGCGC
>CAYQZO010000222.1:0-4024 GCA_964421925.1 uncultured Acidimicrobiaceae bacterium | reverse complement strand
GGATGTCGTCGAGGGCGACGCCGAGCACCTCGGCGGCGATCTGGGCGAGCACGGTGTCGGCCCCGGTGCCGAGGTCGGTGGCGCCGATGAGCAGGTTGAACGAGCCGTCGTCGTTGATCTTGATGCTGGCCGCCCCCATGTCGAGGCCGGGGATGGCGGTGCCGTGCATGCACATGGCGAAGCCGAGGCCGCGCCGGATGTGGGGACGGTCGGGCGGGCGGCGCCAGGTGGCGTCTCCGCGGCGGTCCCAGCCGATCGCACGCCGGCCCTGGGCGACGCACTCCTCGATCCCGGACGAGGTGATCACCGGGATCACCTGGTCGTCGACGTCGCCCTCACCGAGGGCGGGTGCCACGTCGAGGGGGTCGCCGATCGTGGTCCAGTTACGCGAGCGGAATTCGATGGCGTCCATGCCCAGGGCGGCGGCCAC
This sequence comes from uncultured Acidimicrobiaceae bacterium, assembly GCA_964421925.1. Classification (GTDB taxonomy): domain Bacteria; phylum Actinomycetota; class Acidimicrobiia; order Spongiisociales; family UBA5794; genus JACZST01. The sequence continues at coordinate 3,594 of CAYQZO010000222.1, read as the reverse complement.
GTCCTCCATGTGCGCCTCCAGGGCGAACAGCGCCTGGGGCGCCCCGTAGCCGCGGTAGGCGCCGGGGACCGGGATGTTGGTGTAGACGACGTCGCAGCGGAACCGCTTGTTGGGGGCCTTGTAGGAGCTGAGCCCGCGCAGCCCGCTCACCATCTGCACGGTGAGCCCGTGGGTGCCGTAGGCACCGGTGTTGGCCACGATGCGCATCTCCTGGGCGACCAGGCGGCCGTTGGTCACGCCGGTGCGGTAAGTGATGGTCTGGGGGTGGCGAGTCCGGGAGGAGACGAACTCCTCCTCCCGGGTCAGCTCCAGGCGGACCGGACGGCCGGTGGCGATGGTGAGGTGGCCGACGATGTCCTCGATGAGCATCTCCTGCTTCACCCCGAAGCCGCCCCCGATGCGGGGCTTGACGATACGGATCCGCTTCACGGGGAGGCCGAGGAGGGGAGCGACCATGCGCCGGGTGTGGAACGGCACCTGGGTGGAGGTGCGGATGACCATGCGCTCGTCGCTGTCCCACCAGGAGATGGCGATGTGGGGCTCGATGGGCGCCTGCTGCACCTGGTGCACCCGCAGCGTCTGCTCGAACACGTGCTCGGCGGATGCCAGGGCGGCGTCGACGTCACCGGTGTCGGCTTCGATGTGGTGGACGATGTTGCGTGAGGCGTCGTTGGCGCCCTCCATGTCGGGCTCGTCGTGGATGACCGGCGCCACTTCGGCGATGGCGTCGTTCTCGTCGAAGACCGCTGGCAGCTCCTCGTACTCCACGTCGATGAGGTCGAGGGCCTCTGTGGCGATCTCGACGGTGTCGGCGGCGACGGCGGCGACCCGGTCGCCGGCGTAGCGGACCTTGTCGTCGAAGCTCACCTGGTCGTAGGGGAGCGGGTTGGGGTAGCTCTGCCCACCCGAGGCGTAGCGGACGCGGGGGACGTTCTCGTGGTGGAGCACCGCTCGGACCCCGGGCAGCGCCCGGGCCTTGGAGTCGTCGATGGAGACGATGCGGGCGTGGGCGTGCGGGCTGTACAGCACCTTGGCGTACAGCATGCCCCGCATCTCGATGTCGTCGACGAAGGCGGGATGGCCCTTGGCCAGCTTGAGGGCGTCCACCTTCGGCTCGGGCTGGCCCACCACCGCGGTCTGCGGGACCTCCGGGCTGGGCACCACCCGGGGGGAGAGCACGGGGAGGTCGGAGGGGTCGCTGATCCCTTCGTCGGCGAAGAGCGGATCGGTGAGCGGGGCGATCAGCTGGTTGGCGATCTCTGGCACGTCCTCGTCCCGGGCCCTGGCCGCGGCGCGCAGGATGGCGTGCACCGGACGCAGGTACCCGGTCTCCCGGTCGAGGATGCCGGTGAGGATGTCGCGGACCTCGGCTTCGGTGGGGTTGGGCTCCCTTGCGATGAGCTCCCTGGCGGCCAGGATCTGGGCGGGGCTGGAGTACCCCGACTGCATGGCGCCGGACTCGATGAACGCCTCCTGGATGGGGTGGACGGCTCCGGGCGGGGCCAGGCCCTCCACGGTCTCGACGGCGTGGCCGTCGGCCTGGGCGGCGAGCATGACGTCGGCCGAGGTGAGCCGCCCGTCGAGGAGCACCGCGGCGGCCCCGGTCTCCCCGGTGTCGGAGCCGTAGCGGACGCTGTACAAGCCCTCCCGGCGCAGCACGCGCAGGAGGGTCTCGTGCGGGTCTACGTCGAGGGTGCGCTCCTCGCCGTTGATGGTGAGGGTGATCTTCATCGCAGCCCCTCCATGGCGCGGGAGGCCAGGGTGTGGGCGAGGTGCTTGCGGTAGTCGGCGCTTCCCCGGAAGTCGGGGGGCGGGTCAAGCTCGTCGAGGCGGAGCGGGTCGACCAGCACCGGGGTGAGGGCGACTCCGGTGAGGGCGAGGTGGACGCCGCCGGTGTCGTCGCGGCGGGTGACGGCACACACGATGGGGCGGTCCGCCGGGGTGCGCCCGGTGCGGGCCGAGCTGCCGGCACCGCCGGTGGCGATAGAGACGGCGGTGATGATGCCGGGGGTCGGGTCGGAGAGATAGGCGGGGAGCGGGATTGGACCGTCCCGTCCGGTGACGGTGAGGGCGGCGTCGTGGACGAGCAGCCCGGCGAGCAGCTCGCTCTCCCAATCCCGGGTGGCGATCGTCCCCCCGAGCGTGGCGGCGTTGCGGATGATGCTCGGCGCCTCCCGGCGGGCCAGGTCGCGCAGCAGGGCAGGCACCAGGTCGGAATCGACGATCTGGTAGAGGCGCGCCATGGCACCGATCGACAGGCGGTCCCCGTCGAGGTCGATGCGATCGAGGCCGAGGCCCTGGAGATCGACGACCCGAGTGGCCGACCCGGCGGCGACGAGCGAGGTGCCGCCTGCGAGCACGCTGGCATCGCCCGCAGCGAGCAGCTCGAGTGCTTCGTCGAGCGTGGATGGCCGGTGATAGCCCTGGATCACGGTGCCAGCAAACTAGTCGAGCGGCCTATCCAGAGAGCCCCGTTGGCCTCCGATGCTTGTCTATGGCCAGGGCGATCACCCTCGTGGTCGCCATCCTCGTCGCTGGGTGCGCCGCTCCCGCGGCAGAGACGACGGATTGGACGACCGATGTGGAGCCGCCGCCACTGTCGCCCGGCGTGGTGGCCGCTCCCGAGATGTCGCTGAGCGACGCCGCCCCCGTCGTTGCCGATGCCGACGGCCTCGTCCCCGGCATCCCCATCGAGCGTCCCGACGACTTCCCATCGCTCAGCCAGCTGCACACCTGGGTCACCTCCTTCGGGTTGCCACACCCGCGAGCACGGATCGAGAGCTCGCTCGCAGTCGTGGAGGGCCTCGACGAGCTCGGGGCATCCGGCCTCGATACGTCGCGGCTGGACCAGGCGATGACCATCACCTACTACGACGGGCTCGTCATCTGGGACGCGCCGGACGGCTACCGCCAGATCTACATCCCGAACCGGGGGACCTACTACCCGATGGGTGATGGCCGGTGGATGGAGGCGGCCGGGTTCGAGTGGCCGGTGTTCGGCCCGCTGTCGGATTGGCCCACGGCCCAGGCCGCAGCGGCACTTGTCTTCGACGCCGGGCCCTCGGTCGTCGGCTACGAGCTGGTGGCGGGCACCCCGACCGTTCACCTGTCGCTGGCCGGCGGCGGCGAGTCCGCCCAGGTGTGGCTGGACGAGACCGGTGCCGTGATGCGCATCGTCCAGGACTTCATGGGCCCCGACGGCTCCTCGCGGTGGTTGGGTGTCTGGGACGTGGTCACCCTGGCGCCGCAGCTGCAAGGACCGCTGCCGAGCGACATCAAGCCGTAGGCGTGGGTTTGGTCTCCCCCGCGAAGCGCGAAGCGGCGGGGGTGAGGTTTGGTCTCCCCCGCGAAGCGGGGGAGACGCGGCGGGCCGCAGGCCCGTCCGCAGAGGGGGCTCGGCGACTACTCAACTACTCGGCTACTTTCTCCCCCATGTCAAGTCTGCTGGTCAAACACGCCACTGTGCTCGCCACGATGGACGACGCCGGAACCGAGATCTCCGACGGCGGGCTGTATGCCGTGGACGGGTGGATCGAGCAGGTTGGGCGCACCGCCGACTTGCCCGACACCGCCGACGAGGTGCTCGATCTCTCC
>CAYQZO010000221.1:0-4024 GCA_964421925.1 uncultured Acidimicrobiaceae bacterium | reverse complement strand
GGAGCGCCTGCACAAGACGATCGTGCTCGTCACCCACGACATCGACGAGGCGATCAAGCTCGGCGACCGCATCGCCATCTTCAGCGACGGGGGCCATCTGGAGCAATACGCCACGCCAAACGAGATCCTGCGCGACCCGGCGACACCGTTCGTCGCCGGCTTCCTCGGCACCGATCGCGGGATCAAGCGGCTGTCGCTGATCCCGGTCTCGGCCGTTGAGCTCGACCGCGGCCCGGTGGTGGCTCCCAACGCAAGCAGCGATGACGCAAGGGCCGTCATGGACGCCTACGGCACCGACTGGTTCGCCGTCGGCGAGGGCGAGCGCCTCGATGGATGGGCGCCCGCCGCCGCCCTCGATTCGGACAGCGTCGCCGGGATCGCCCTGGAGCCGTTCCGCACCACGCTGTCACCACGGAGCACACTCAAAGACGCCCTCGACGCGGTGGTCTCGTCGCACACCTCGGTGGCGGCCATCTTCGACGGGGATGCCTTCCTGGGCATGGTGACCGCCGAGGCCATCAGTGAGGAGATCCTGCGCTGATGACCGGGTTCTTCTCCTGGGACTGGGTGACCGGCCATCTCGACGACATCTGGGACCAGACGCTGGAGCATCTCCTGCTCACCGTCATCGCCGTGCTCGCCGGCTTGATCCTCTCCCTGGCCCTGTCCGCCTACATCATGCGCCACCGCAAGGCCTATGGACCGATCACCCTCGGCGCCGGGGTGCTCTACACCATCCCCAGCCTCGCCCTGTTTGCGCTCCTGGTGCCGGTGACGGGCTTGTCCGTGCTCACCGCCGAGATCGGCTTGATCTCCTACACCCTGCTGATCCTCATCCGCAACATCGTCGCCGGCCTGGATGGGGTGCCGCCCGCGGTGCTCGAGTCCGCCATCGGCATGGGCTACACCAGGCGGCAGCTCTTCTTCGGGATCCAGCTGCCCCTGGCCTTGCCGGTGATCATCGCCGGGGTGCGCATCGCGGCCGTGACCACGATCGGGCTGGTCACGGTGACCGCGCTCATCGGCCTCGGAGGGCTCGGGTTCTTCATCTTGAACGGCCTCAACCTGTTCTTCTCCCCGGTCGGCACCACACAGATCGTGGTGGGGACGGTCCTCTCGGTCGTGCTGGCCGTGATGGTCGACCTGGCGCTCGTCGGCACCCAGCGGCTGCTCACGCCGTGGGCCCGGGCCAGGGAGGCGGCGTGATCGAATTCCTCGGTGAGGTCGTCGCCTGGTTCACGGACCCGGCCAACTGGACCGGGATCAACGGGATTCCGAACCGGCTCTGGGAACACATCCAGATGAGCGTGCTCGCGGTCAGCATCGCCGCCCTCGTCGCCATCCCCGTCGCCGTCTACCTGGGCCACCGGCGGCGCGGGGGAAACGCGGCGGTGACCATCGTCAACCTGGGGCGGGCGATCCCGTCCCTTGGGATCGTGGTGCTCGCACTGCCCATCACGGTTCGGCTCGGGCTCGGATTCGGGTTCTGGCCGACCTTCATCGCCCTGCTGGCGCTCGCCATACCGCCGATGTTCGCCAACTCCTACGCCGGAGTTGCCGACGTCGATCGGGACATGATCGAAGCAGCCCGGGGGATGGGCATGACCGATCGCCAGATCATCACCGGCGTCGAGGTGCCCACCGCCTCTCCGGTGATCCTGGCCGCGGTGCGGGTAGCCGCCGTTCAAGTGGTCGCCACCGCTACCCTCGGCGCCCTGGTGGCCTGGGGCGGGCTCGGCAGGTACATCGTCGACGGCTTCGCAAGCCAGGACAACGTCGAGCTCTTCGCCGGAGCGTTGCTCGTTGCCGGATTGGCCCTGGTCACGGAGTTCGGGCTCGGGGCGATCCAACGATGGATCGTCCCCAAGAGCATGGCAGAGGCCGGGAATGAGGTCGCCGGCATCGCCGTTTGATGGTCGGGCCTAACGTGCCCGAAGGAGGAACCTGGAAGGCATGATGCGTCGCCGCTTCACCCCCGCCGTGCTGGTACTCGTTGTCGCCCTCGTCGCCGCGGCGTGTTCATCGGACGAGAGCGAGCCCACGGTCACCATCGGATCCGCCAACTTCCCGGAGAGCGCTCTCGTCGCCGAGATCTATGCACAGGCGCTCGAAGCCGCCGGGTACCCGGTGGAACGGAACCTGAACACCGGAACTCGTGAGATCTACGCGGTCGCCCTCGAATCGGGCGAGCTCGACCTGGTGCCCGAGTACATCGGGTCGGCGCTCTCCTTCCTCGGAGGCACACCAACGGCGGACTCGACGACGACGCATGTCGCATTGCAGGCGATGTGGGGGCCCGAAGGGGTCACCGTGCTCGACTACGCCGACGCCCAGGACAAGAACGGGCTCGTGGTGACGAGGGAGACCGCGGAGTCGCTCGGAGTGTCCACCACCTCCGACCTGGCCGCGTTCAACGGGACGCTCGTGCTCGGTGGGCCGCCGGAGTGCCCGACTCGGGAGTTCTGTCTGATCGGGTTCGAGGGCGTCTACGGCCTCGACTTCGCCGAGTTCAAGCCGCTCGACGAGGGGGGCCCGATCACCGTCACCGCCCTGGACAGCGGCGAGATCGACGTCGCCCTCCTCTTCACCTCGAGCGGGGTGATCCTGGCCAGGGACTTCGTCCTCCTGGAGGACGACCTCGGGTTGCAGCCCGCCGAGAACCTGGCACCGGCGGTGCGCAACGACATCATCGAAGCCTACGGACAGGACTTCGCCGACACCCTGAACGCGGTTTCCGCCCGCCTCACCCTCGACGAGCTCATCGCCCTCAACAAGCTGGTCGAAGTCGACGGCCTCGACCCGGATGAAGTCGCCACCGACTGGCTGGCCGCGATGGGCCTGGCGTAGAAGACTGCGAACCCAGGGTTGGTAGCGTCAAATAGAAGCTCTACAGCCCGCGGTTCGCCTCCAGGGCCGCACGCACCGTGCTCACCACATGCTCGGGCCGCAAGGTGACGTCGTCCCAGGTGAACCGGAGGACCCGCCACCCGTGGAGCACAGCGAGTCGATCTCGCTCGCGATCACGCTGAAAGGCGTCGAGTTGGGTGTGCCATCGGATCGAGTCCCACTCGATGGCGAGTCGATGTTCCGGATAGGCGGCATCGAACCTCTGGTCGGCTTCCCACGGGATCGGGTACTCATAGACAGGCTCGGGCAGGCCGCCCTCGATGAGCACCCTGGCACCCAATCGCTCCAGGGTGGTGCCCCGATCGGGACCGGGCGCCCGGTAGTCGAGCACCTCTCGGAGCGCCTTGATCCCGGGTTTTCCCCGACGCGCCACCCGGTCGCGTGCAACGATCAATTCCTCGATGGAGACCCGCCGTGCCGCCACCGACTCGTCGACGATCGACTCGAGGTGATGTCGCGACACCACGGCGGCGAGGTCGATGATCGTCCGGGGGGCGTTCGTGACGGGCAGGCCGTCTAACTCCACTATGTCGTCCGGGAAGAGGTCGTGGTTGCGGCGAACGACAACGCCGGGGAAGAAGTGCGTCGTCTGGGAGTGAACGGACACCACAGCGACGCCGCGACGAACCTGGGGTATTGAGTTGAGCTCGGCTGCTGACTCGTGAGACACAACGGCTGCGGGCAAGGCCGCAACCGCAGCGCGAACCCGGTCGATCGGCTCGGACATGTCGATCAGCTGATACCCGTACTTGCCCACACGTCGCCAGCGGCCGTCTCTGATCCGACCGGTGATCTGATTCCGGGTCAGCCCGAAATCGAGTGCTTGGTCGCGGCGAAGGAAGCCTCCCTGTTGGGCGCTCAGTGCAAAGGCGGCATGATCGGCATTCACCCGTCCATCGTGCCGCGCCGGTGTGACAGAATCGACGGGTCGTTCCGCGGGCCCACAGCGTCAAATAGAAGCTCTAGAACCCTGGGTTCGCGACGGAGGCCTAGACGAGGTCCTGTTCGCGGATGCCGAAGGACGGATGGCGGAGGCGGCACAGGGCCAGCTTCTCCAGCTGGCGGATCCGCTCCCGGGTGAGGTTGAACTCGTCACCGATCTCCTCGAGGGTGCGGG
>CAYQZO010000220.1:0-4052 GCA_964421925.1 uncultured Acidimicrobiaceae bacterium | reverse complement strand
CCCCGAGCTCGGGACGATCACCGCTGCCACCCGGCCGATCGTGATCCTCACCTCGAACAACACGCGGGAGCTGTCCGAGGCGCTCAAGCGGCGCTGCCTCTACCTCAATCTCGACTATCCCACCATCGAGCGGGAGCGGGCCATCCTGGAGGCCCGCATCCCGGATCTCGACGACAGGCTGGCCACCCGGGTCGCCGAGACCGTGGCCGCCATGCGTGCGATGCCGCTGCGCAAGCCCCCGTCGGTGAGCGAGTCCATCGACTGGGCCCGGACCCTGCTCGCTCTCGGCATCGAATCGGTCGACCAGTCGGCGCTGGAGGGAACGCTCAACGTCCTGCTCAAGTACCAGAGCGACATCGACCGGGTGGGCAAGGAGCTCACCATCGGGTCGTGATCGGGCGGCTCACCCAGTTCGCCAACGAGCTCCGGGAAGCCGGGGTCCCGGTGTCGATGGTGGAGATGATCGACGCCGCCCGCGCTCTGGAACACGTCGACCTCGCCACGCCCGAGGCGCTGCGCGCCGGCCTCGCTGCCACCATGGTGAAGCAGGCCAGGCACCGGGCCGCGTTCGACGCCGCATTCGACATCTTCTTCGGACTCGTCACCGCGGCGGGAGGGGACGGGCCCGGCCTGGAGCTCGACGACGACGAACTCCGCGAACAGGTCGCCCAGGCGCTCCTCGACGGCGACGTCGATGAGCTCCGCCGCCTCCTCGGGGACGCCGTCGATCGCTTTGGCGAGATGGATGCCGACCGCCGGGTGGGTGGGCGCTACTACCAGTACCGGGTCATGCGCCGGCTCGACGCAGAAGCGCTGCGAGCGGTATTGCTCGCCGCACTCGAGAGGGGGGTCGATCCGCTCGAGGAGCGGCTCACCGAGGCGGAAGCGGACCGGATGGTGAGCGCCGTGCGCGCCGAGGTTCGATCCGAGGTGATGCGCAGGATGGTCGCCGAGCGCGGGGCCGCCGAGGTGGCACGGACGGTGCGCGCTCCGCTCGTCGAGCACATCGACCTGCAGCATGGCACCCGTGACGAGATCGCCGCGGTACAACGTGCGGTCGCCCCCCTGGCCCGCCGCCTCGCCACCCGGCTTTCTCAGCGGCGGCGCCATGGGCGGCGAGGCCGGCTGGACGTGCGCCGGACCATCCGGCGCTCGCTCTCGCACGGGGGAGTGATGCTGGAGCCGAGGTTCCGCCCGCCCCGGGTCGGCAAGCCCGAGATCGTGCTGCTCTGCGACGTCTCGGGGTCGATGGCCACCTTCGCCCGCTTCACGTTGCAGCTGACCCATGCCATCGGCAGCGAGCTCTCCAACGTGCGCTCCTTCGCTTTCATCGACGGAATCGACGAGGTCACCGGGATGTTCCGGCCGGGAGCGGACTTCGAGACCGCCCTGGAATCGATGGCGACCGACGCCGACCTGGTGCGCGGCGACGGCCACTCCGACTACGGGCGGGTGTTCAACGAATTCGCCGACCGCTACGCGGCTGCCATCACGCCGCGCACGACCCTCATCGTGACCGGCGACGCCAGGACCAACTTCCGTGACCCTGCGGCTGCGCTCTTTGGGGAGATCGCGGGCAGGGCCCGGGCCGTGTTCTGGCTCAACCCGGAGCGGCGCCGCCACTGGAACACCGGTGATTCGGTGATGGCCGCCTACGCCGAGCATTGCCATCGCGTCGAGGAGGTGCGCACCCTCGCCCAGCTCGAGCAGTTGGTAGAGCGGATCGCGCTCCCGGTCGGGCTCGGGAGCGATAGATATCAACCGGTCGGGTGATCGGGCCGATGATGATCACGTCGAAAGGATGATCTTGGCCAGGATTCTCGTCATCGAAGACTCGCCGGTGATGCACCGGTTCATCGAGATCAGCCTGCGCACCCAGGACGTGGTCGTCGAGGCCGCCGAGAAGGGCCGCGATGGCGTCGTCGCAGCCGCTGCCGACCCACCGGACATGATCCTGCTCGACCTCAGCCTGCCCGACATCGACGGCTGGGAGGTCCTCGACGAACTGCGCGCCAACGAGGCCACCGCCGATACCCCGGTGTTGGTGTCGACCGGCTGGGAGGGGCCCGAGGTCTCGGTCCGTGCCCACTCGCGGGGTGCGGAGGTGCTTCCCAAGCCATACACCGCGTCGGATCTGCGCACCGCCGTGCTCGCCATGATCGGAGCCGACGCTCCGGCGTAGCAGCACCGCAGGGGGCTTCCCCGGCGCACCCGAACCCGGTACGGTGCCCATCGGCGAGGCGCGGGAAGGATGATCGGTGTCGTCGCTGCTCGCTCTCCTGCTCGTCGTCCCCTGCGCCCTTCTCCAGCCTCCGGTGGACGGGCCGATCGTCGAGCCGTATGCCCCCATCGGCCGCTACGCCGGGCACTGGGGCGTCGACCTCGCCACTCCCATTGGAACCCCGGTCGGGGCGGCTGGCACCGGCACCGTCTCCTTTGCCGGGGTCGTGGTGGGGAACCGGACCGTCACCGTCGACCACGGCGGAGTGAAGACCTCGTACTCCTACCTGACCAGCATCTCGGTGCGGGAGGGGGAACGGGTCGGCACCGGTGATCGCGTGGGCCGTTCCGGCTCCCATGGCCGGCGTCCCGCCCTCCACTTCTCGGTTGGCGTCGACGGCATCTACGTCGATCCTGCGCCGCTCCTCACCTCCCCCTACTCGCCGGGCCCGGCGGTGTGGCTGCTGCCGGCAGGCTCACCGGCGTATCCTCCCTCCGATGCGGGCCATCTTGGGCGGAACCTTCGACCCACCCCACGTGGCGCACCTGGTCGCCGCTGAGACCGCCCATCGCCAGCTCGGGCTCGATGTGGTCACCTTCCTGCCCGCCGGATCGCCCTGGCAAAAGGCGGATCGTGGCGTGTCGGCGGCCGAGCACCGGTGGGAGATGACCAAGCTGGCCGTCTCCGGCGTCGACTACTTCGCGGCCGATGACCAGGAGGTCCGCCGGGAGGGCTGGACCTACACCATCGACACCCTGGAGAGCCTCGAGGACGAGGAGGTCGTGCTCATCCTGGGCGCCGATGCAGCGGCCGGGCTCCCCGGGTGGCACCGGGCCGACGAGATCACCGAGCACGCCCGGATCGCGGTGGCCCCCCGGCCCGGGACGGATCGGGCCGCGGTGGACGACGCGGTCGACGCCGATCTGATCTGGCTTGACATGCCGCTGCTCGACGTCTCCGGGACCATGCTGCGGGAGCGCTCGCGAGGGGGTGGCTCCATCCGGTTCCTGGTGCGGGACGATGTGTGGCAATACGTCGTCGACCACGGCCTGTACGTCGCCGTCGATGAGGGATCGGCCTAACATCGCGGGGCAACAGCACCGACGAGGAGTCCATATCCCGGCGAACCATCAGGCCGTCAAATCCGCTCAGGAAGCGGTGGCGGCCATCATCGAGAAGAAGGGTAAAGACCCTGCCGTTCTCGACGTGTCCGAGCTCCTCGTCGTCACCGAGCTGTTTGTGATCGCCACCGGCACGTCCCGCCCGCACCTGCGCGGCCTCGTCGAGGAGATCGAGCACCAGCTCAAGGCCACGGGGGAGCGGGTCCTGCGTCGCGAGGGCGTCGAATACGGCAAGTGGGTGCTGCTCGACTACGGGCACTTCGTGGTGCATCTCTTCGACGCGGAGACCAGGGCGCTGTACGACCTGGAACGGCTGTGGGCCGATGCGCCCCGCATCGAGGTCGAAACGTCGGCAACAACAGGGCCCTGACCGATTGATCTGCCGCGGGCGGGCCGAAATAACGGGGGCCACACGCCTTAGGTTTCAATGGGACGGGAGGTCGCCTCGTGGCAAGGCAGTCGAACGCAAGCCGCTCGGCTCAGGTGTGGCTTCTCACCATGGTCTTGTCGGGACTGCTGGCCCTTGCCGGCTGTGGTGGTGAGGAACGGGGTTTGGAGGAACGGAGCTTATCCGAGTTCTTGACCGACGCGTTGTGCGTGAGCCTTAGTGGCGGCCCGAGCCAGGCAGAGGTGGATGCGTTTTATGCAAACCCGAATCTCGAAGATGCAGAAGCACTGAAGACAGAAATCTCCGCCTGGTCAATCGAAGC
>CAYQZO010000219.1:2966-4058 GCA_964421925.1 uncultured Acidimicrobiaceae bacterium | reverse complement strand
GGCGTCGACGAGACCATCGACGATCGCCGCGGCGGGGGCGCCATCCTGCTCCTCGTCGGCCCTCCCGGAGTGGGGAAGACCTCGCTGGGCGAGTCGGTTGCCCGTGCCCTCGGGCGTGAGTTCGTCCGGGTCAGCCTCGGCGGCATCAGAGACGAGGCCGAGGTCCGCGGTCACCGGCGTACCTACGTCGGCGCCCGTCCCGGGCGGATCGCACGCGCCCTCGCCGATGCCGGCTCGATGAACCCGGTGTTCCTCCTCGACGAGATGGACAAGGTCGGGTCCGACTGGCGCGGGGACCCGTCGTCGGCCCTGCTCGAGGTCCTCGACCCGGCGCAAAACCACACGTTCCGCGACCACTATCTCGAGTTCGACCTCGATCTGTCGGACGTGCTGTTCATCGCCACCGCCAACGTCGTCGAGACCATCCCCGGCCCCCTGCTCGACCGCACCGAATTGATCACCCTCGACGGGTACCCCGACGAGGAGAAGGTCGAGCTCGCCCGCGATCATCTGCTGCCGCGGCGACTGTCCGGTGTCGGGCTCGAAGCCCACGAGGTCGAGGTCTCCGATGAGGCGCTCGCCGTGATCGTCGAGAAGTACACCCGCGAGGCGGGCGTACGCGGCCTCGAGCGGATGCTCGGCAAGCTGGCGAGAAAGAGCGCCATGAAGATCGCCTCCGACGAAACCGGCTCGGTGGCGATCACCGAGGCCGATCTCGTCGATCTGCTCGGCAAGCCAACCGTCTTTCGCGACGAGGCCGGGGAGCGCACGCGGGTGCCCGGGGTCGCCACCGGCCTCGCCGTCACCGGCGCAGGCGGCGACGTACTCTTCGTGGAGGCGTCGGTGATGCCGGGCAACCAGGGGCTCACCGTGACCGGTCAGCTCGGCGACGTCATGAAGGAGTCCGCCGAGATCGCCCTCTCCTACGTGCGATCCAACGCCGACGAGCTCGGCATCGACCCACAACAGCTCGATCAGTCGATCCATCTCCACGTCCCCGCAGGAGCGATCCAGAAGGACGGTCCTTCCGCAGGGATCACGCTGACGACGGCGCTGGTGCTGAAATACTCGCCGACCTATGTCGCGCTCTAC
>CAYQZO010000219.1:1608-2956 GCA_964421925.1 uncultured Acidimicrobiaceae bacterium | reverse complement strand
GGAAGGAAGGTCAGGGACACGGTCGGCATGACCGGCGAGCTGACCCTCCAGGGCCGTGTCCTCCCCATCGGCGGCGTGAAGCAGAAGGTGCTTGCCGCCCGTCGCGCCGGGCTCACCGAGGTGATCATCCCGGCGCGTAACGAGGACGACCTCGACGACCTCCCCGAGTCGGTACGGGATTCGATGTCTTTCCACGCCCTCGAGGACATCTCGACGGTGTTGCAGACCGCCCTCGAGAAGGCGTAGCCGGCCCTCCGTAGTGACGCAATGCCCTAGCGGGCCGCTCCCCACCCAGGTTCGATGGGGGCGAGCTGAAGAACGGAGGTGCGATGCGACGCGAAGACTGGAGCCACCTCAGCGACGACCTGGGCCCGGAGCAGATCACGTTCGTACGTGACCCGTCGGTCGGGCTGGAGGCCTTCGTCGTGATCGACAACACGGCCGCCGGCCCCGCGATCGGGGGGATCCGAATGGCCGCCGACATCACCGTCGAGGAAGTACTGCGCCTGGCGCGGGCAATGACGTTCAAGAACGCCGCCGCCGGGCTTCCCCACGGAGGCGGCAAGGCGGGCATCCTCGGCGATGCCGCCATGCCGCAGCAAGAGAAGATCAGGCTGGTACGCGCCTTCGGGCACGCCATTGCCAAGATGGCGGACTACATCCCCGGCCCGGACATGGGCATCGACGAGGAGTGCATGGCCGTTCTCCACGACGAGATCGGCCGCGTCGTCGGGCTGCCCGCCACCCTTGGCGGCATCCCCCTCGACACGCTCGGGGCTACGGCCTTCGGGCTCGCCATCGCAGCCGAGGTCGCCGACGACGCCGGTTTGATCGAGCTCGACGGCGCCCGGGTCGTCATCCAGGGATTCGGTGCCGTTGGCGCCCACGCGGCGCGGTTCCTCGACGAGCGAGGCGCCGTCGTGGTTGCCGTCTCCGACAGCGGCGGAGGTGTCGCCGGCTGGGACGGGCTCGATGTGGAGAAGCTGCTGCTGTGGAAGGCCGACGGTAACTCCGTCGGCACGTTCCCCGACGGGACGCCGGTCGACCTCCCCACGATGATCGCCCATCCGGCCGACGTCTGGGTGCCGGCTGCCCGCCCCGACGTGTTCACCGCGCAGAGCGCCCCGACCGTCCACGCCTCCATGATCCTGCCGGGGGCGAATCTCCCGGCCACGAGCGCAGGGGAGCAGATCCTGCACGACCGCGGGGTGGTCATGCTGCCCGACTTCGTCGTCAACGCCGGAGGCGTGATATGCGGCGCCGTCGAATACGCAGGCGGCACCAAGACGCTCGCCTTCAAGACGATCGAGGAGCGCATCAGAGAGAACACCGCCGAGGTGCTCGCCCG
>CAYQZO010000219.1:0-1598 GCA_964421925.1 uncultured Acidimicrobiaceae bacterium | reverse complement strand
CTGCGCCGCGACCGGGATGATGCCGTCGGCTGCGGCCAGGGCAATGGCCGAGGAGCGGGTGCGCGAAGCGATGGGCTATCGGAGGAGGTTCTGAGCGAACCAATCGTCCTAGTGGTCGGGGCCCGGGCCGAGGCCGAGCTTGGCGTGCATGACGCCCATGCAGTTGTCCATGACGAAGTCGAGCCCGCCGTCGGCGGCGATCCGACCGGCTTCCTCTGAGACGATTCCCAGCTGGAGCCAGAGCACATCGGCGCCGATTGCAACGGCCTGTTGGGCGATGCCGGGCGCCTCATCGGCGGGGCGGAACACGTCCACGACGTCGACGTGTTCCGGGATGTCGAGCAGGGTCGGGTAGGCCTTCTCGCCCAGAACCTCTTCGTATCGCGGGTTGACCGGGATGATGCGGTAGCCCTGCTCCTGCAGATAGGCCGGAATGACGTTGGCCCGCTTGGCCGGGTCCGGCGAGGCGCCGACGACGGCGATCGTCTTGGTGTCTGCGTAGATGCGCCTCACCTCGTCGAGCGGAGGGCGGGCTCGCATCAGAAGGGAAGGCCCGGGAAGGTGTAGAGGCCGACCCGGTCGAGGATGCCGGCTACGCCGAGCAGCGCAGCCGCAACACCGACGACTGCGAGAACGACTTGGAGCCACACCAGCAGCCAGTTCTCGTGGAAGTGATAGTCGCGCCACGCCCCGGCGAACAGGCCGATGGCGACGACGACACCCCCGGCGACCAGCAGGCCGGGGCCAAGCAGCTCGGGGATCTCGGCGACGTCAACGGTGCCGACGAACAGCGAGAGCTCTCCGCTCGACGGGGCCAAGGAGAGCAACAGGCCGGCGGCGACGGCGAGCGCACCGAGTACACCGAAGAACCACATGGCGAGGTGCCCGCCGGCATCGGCGTCATGGGCCTCGACAGATTTCGCCGGTCCGTAACTCACTGCAAATCCCTGGTCGATCACGGCGGGCAGCATAGGCGGCGCAACCCCTCGCACCGATAACGGCGGGTCCGACCGGTGACTTGAGCAGGCCGGCGTCAGGCCATCACCTCGCCGGCATCGGCGATGGGTCCGAGCGGGTCCGGCCCGTACTGGTTGGGCCCGTCGGTCCCGGCGAGGAAGCCGCACTCGATGAGCACCCAGCGTTGCCTGCCGTCGAAATCGAACAGCAGATATTGCCAGTCGATGTCACCCATGATGACTCCCCGCTTTGAGGGGAAGCATCGTAGCCGACGGTCCTTGCCGAATCCGTTGCACGAATAGGCTCGGCCCGATGCACGACCTCGCCGTCAAATACCTGTCCGCACTCCACACTGCGGTGTTTCGCGCCACCGGGGGCCGGATCGGGCACCGGCTCGTCGCCAACGAGATGTGCCTGCTCACCACCACCGGCCGCAACACCGGGCGCTCGCACACCGTGCCACTGTTGTACCTGGAGGACGGTGATCAGCTGGTTCTGATCGCATCGTATGGAGGACGTGCGCATCATCCGGACTGGTATCACAACTTGACGAAGAACCCCGAAGCCACGGTGCAGATCTTCAGACGGTACGTCCCGGTCATCGCAAGGACCGCCGATGCCGAGGAGCGTGCCTTCTGGGT
>CAYQZO010000218.1:2088-4084 GCA_964421925.1 uncultured Acidimicrobiaceae bacterium | reverse complement strand
CGGCGTCGAGGTAGTGCACATCCTCGGCGACGGCTCCACCAAGCCCTACGAGCCGCCGCTGCCGCTGTCGTTAACGCCGAGATCCGGATCACGCCCGACCAATGGCCGGAGCATCTCGCCCGCACCGACGGTCCCCAGCTCGTGGTCGGCGGTCCCGGCACCGGCAAGACCGAGTTCCTGGTGCGGCGAGCGACCCACCTGATCGAGAGCGGCCTCGGTGAGCGCTTGCTGGTGCTCACCTTCTCGCGACGCGGTGCATCCGACCTGGACGCCCGCATCAGCGACACCGTCGCTCGCTCCATGCCCGCCGTCGACGTCACCACCTATCACGCCTTTGCCCGCCGTCTCCTCGAGACGCACGCCGGGTCCCGGGGCTGGGATCGCCCACCCGAGGTGCTGCCGGGACCCGACCAGAAGCGCCTGGTGGGAGTCCTCCTCGCCGCCGAGGATCCATCTGACTGGGCCCTCCCCTACCGAGGGCTGCTCACCACACGGACCTTCGCCGACGAAGTCACCGACTTCATCCTGCGGTGCCGGGAGCAGCTGATCGGGCCCCAAGCGCTCGCCGAGATGGGCAGGGACGACTGGCGCGGGCTGCCCGCCTTCCTGGACCGTTACGACGCCGCGCTCCGCGACCGGCACCTCCTCGACTACGGCACCTTGCTCTCCGAGGCGGCCGAGATCCTCGAAGGCGACGTGCTCGACCGGCTCGACGACCAGTACGGGTACGTGCTCGTCGACGAGTATCAGGACACCACGCACGCCCAGGCGGTGATGCTGAACCGCCTCACCGGCAGGCACCGCAACATCACTGCCTCCGCCGATCCGTATCAGTCGATCTACAGCTTTCGCGGTGCCGAGCTCGGCAACGTCGCCGCCTTTCCGACCCAGTTCACCGACCGCAGCGGGAAGCCGGTCACACGCATCGTCCTCACCACCTCACACCGGGTCCCGGCCGAGATCCTGGACGCTGCGGTGCGGGTGACCGCCCACGAGCTCCCCGGGGCTGCCGGCAAGGTGGTTCCCGCTCCCAGGCAGGGCTCGGTCGAGGTCTACCGGTTCGACCAGCAGGTCGAGGAAGCGGAGTGGATCGCGTCCGAGATCGAGCGCCTCCACCTCGAACAACGGATCCCGCATCGCCGCATGGCCGTGTTCACCCGCTCCAAGCGTCGCTTCCTCGGACCCCTCTCCCGCTCCCTGGAGCGCCGCGGCATACCCCATGACCGGCCCGACGCCCGCCTCATCGACCAGCCTGCGGTTCGCTTCACCCTCGACGTGGTGATTGCGACCACCGAGCCGCCCGCCGAACGCGACCTCGCCGTCCGCCGAATCCTGCTCGGACCGCTGTTCCGCATGCCCCTGGGCCGGCTCCGTGAGTTGGAGCGAACGAGGCTCCGGATGGGGCAAAGCTGGCCGAAGGCGATTCGGTCGGGCGTCCCCGACGGTGACGTGATCGCGAGCTTCATCGAGGACGGCGCCTGGGCCACCGAGATCCCCGCTTCGGTGGGCCTGTGGCGGCTGTGGTCGTCGCTGCCCCAGATCCGCGATCTCGTTGTCGAACCCGAGGCCGCGGAACACCGTGCCGCCTGGTCGTCGCTGTCCCAGGTTCTCGGAAGATGGAACGAGCGGGAACCGCAGGGAACCCTCGCCGAGTACCGCCGGTTCGCCGAAGCCGACGAGTTCGAGGCCCGGCCGTTGCTCGCCTACGAAGGCGGGGAGGCCGACCGGGTGACGCTCACCACCCTTCACCAGTCGAAGGGGCTCGAGTTCGACGTCGTGTTCATCGCCGACGCCGTCGAGGGTGTCTTTCCCGATCTGCGGGCCCGCGATTCACTGCTGACGACGCGCCACCTGCAGCCATCGCTCCCCACCGACACCGCCGACTATCAGCGATTCCGCCTCGACGAGGAGCGCCGGCTCGCCTACACCGCCATGACCCGCGCCACCAGGCGGGTGGTGTGGACCGCCACCGACTCGGGCTACGACGAGGGCACCG
>CAYQZO010000218.1:0-1988 GCA_964421925.1 uncultured Acidimicrobiaceae bacterium | reverse complement strand
GCCACCAGGCGGGTGGTGTGGACCGCCACCGACTCGGGCTACGACGAGGGCACCGGGGTGCCGAGCAGATTCCTCGCCCTCGCCGCCGGCACCGATCCGGTGGTCGACGCCGGGCGTCCACCGGGGCGCGGCGCGCCGATCACCTCTCGGGAGGCGGAGAGCCGGTTGCGCCGCACACTCGTCGATCCGGAAGCCCCCGTCCCCCAGCGCCTGGCCGCGGCCGCCGTGCTCGCCGACGGAGAAGCGCACGGGCTGCGTCACCCGAGCCAGTTCGCCGGCTATCACGAGCGCGGGCCCGACGACGGGATCGTGGGTGCCGACCTGCGCTTGTCCCCGAGCCAGGCCGATGCCTACGAGCGCTGTCCCCGCCGCTACGTGCTGGAGCGACGCCTCGGCATCGGTGAAAGCGACAGCCTGCACGCCGCCTTCGGCAGCCTCCTCCACGATGTGCTCGAGGCCGTCGAGAGCCGGGCCGCCGACCGCGGCGACCGTCACGCCAGGCTCGACGAGGCCCTCACCGAGCTCGACCAACGGCTGACCCCCGGCCAGTTCGGGGGTGGCGTCTTCGACGCGGCGTGGCGGGGGCGAGGTCGGGTCGCGTTGCGCGAGCTCTACGAGCACTGGCCATCGCACGGTGATCCCGTCGCCCACGAGCGGTGGCTCGAGCTCGACGCCGGGGGCACCTCCTGGGTGGGCAAGGCCGATCGGATCGAGGCCCGGGACGGCGGACTCGCCGTGGTCGACTACAAGACCTCGAAGACGCCACCCACGAAGGCAGAGGCGGCATCGTCACTCCAGCTCGGCCTGTACCTGCTCGCCGTCGCCGCCGATCCTGAGCTCGGCGGGCTCGGACCCGCCAACGAGGCCGAGCTTTGGTTCCCGGCGGCCCGGCACGGCATGACCGTGCTGCCGTTCGACCCCGAACAGCTCGACGGCGTGAGCGAGCGGATGGAAGCCGTTGCCGAAGGCATCGGGCTTGAGCAGTGGCCTCCCCGCCCGAGCGATGAGTGTGACCGGTGCCGGGTGCGGCTGGTGTGCCCGGCCTGGCCCCAGGGCCAGGAGGCGTTCTCGTCATGACGATCGTCCCCACACCCGAGCAGCAGGACATCATCGATCACCCCCAGGCGCCGCTTCGCATTGCCGCAGGCGCCGGGACCGGCAAGACGACGACGATCGCGATGCGTCTCGCCGCCCTCGTCGAGGACGGCGGATTCGAGCCGGAGGAGGCCCTCGGGATCACCTTCACCAACAAGGCAGCGGAGGAGCTCTCCAACCGGCTGCGCACCCGGCTTCCCGACCTGGCGGCGGACGGGCGCGAGGTGACCGTCACCACGTACCACGGTTTCGCCTACGGCCTGCTCGAGGAGTTCGGTGCCTTCGTCGGCATGGAGCGGGGAACCGAGGTGATCGGCCCCGGATATCAGCGCCAGCTGATCGACGAGGCGCTCGCCGCAGGCAGCTATGAGGAGCTCGATCTGACCTGGCCGTCCGGCCAGGTCGGCTATGCCGCCACCCTTTCCCGGCAGCTCGGTGACAACCTGCTCACCCCGGCCGACCTCATGGCGGCAGCGCCCGATCAGCTCGACGACGTATGGGCGCGCCGCCGGGAACTGACTGCGATCGCCGACCGGTACACGGAAGGAAAGCGCCGCCTCGGGACCGTCGACTACGCCGACCTCATCAGGCTGTCCCATCGGCTGGTCAGCGACCATCCCGAGATCGCCGCCCGAATTCGCAACCGCTACCGGGCCGTGCTCCTCGACGAGTACCAAGACACCGACCCCGCCCAGCGCCTCCTCATGCTCGCCATCTTCGGAGAGGGTTTCCCGGTCACGGCGGTCGGCGACAGCGACCAGACCATCTACGAGTGGCGGGGGGCCTCGCTTGACAACTTCGCCGGGTTCCCGGAGCACTTCCCCGACTCGGAGGGAAGCCCAGCGGCGACGTTGCCCCTCACCCGGAACCGCCGATCGGACCGGGCCATAATC
>CAYQZO010000217.1:0-4090 GCA_964421925.1 uncultured Acidimicrobiaceae bacterium | reverse complement strand
TCGAGGTGCTCGACCATGCGGGCAAGGAGGTGACCGAGGTGCCCATCGCCAGCGCCCGTGGCGGCCACGGCGGGGGCGACGATGGGGCGATCCGCCAGTTCCTGGCCGCGGTGCGCGGCGAAGAGGAACCGAGGAGCACGATCGAGGACTCGCTCGAGCCGCATCTCACCGCGTTCGCCGCCGAGGAAGCCCGGCTCAGCGGCGAGACCGTCGACCTCGCCGACTACCGGTCCCGATTCTCCCAGTAGGCCGACGCCGCCGCGAGCCCGGCTGGCGTCCCGACTTCGAACACGGGCTCGCCCACCGGCACCGCACGGACATCAGCCCCCGCCACCACCCACGCGCTCACCGCCTCGGGAAGCTCGTACTCGCCCCGCGGCGAGGGCTCCAGGCGCTCCACGAGGGGCCAGATCCCGGGGCCCAGGGCGAGCACGCCGGTGAGGTTCCACCCGGGTATGTGTCCTGGCTTCTCCGTTATGCCGGTGACCCGACCGGCGGCCACATCGACGGCTCCCCCGGGAGACAGGTCGTCGAGATGGTTCACCGCCACCGCTCCGTCGACCCCGGCTGCCGCGTCGGCCACCAGGCGGTAGGTGCCCGGCTCGACCACCACGTCGGACCAGACCACGAGCATGGGCGTGTCGCCGAGCAGATCCCTGGCGGCGAGCAGGGCGTGACCGGTCCCGAGCGGCGGGTCTTGATGGGCGATCTGCACCCCGGGCCGGCCGCGCAGCTGCTGCTCCACCTGCTCGGATCGATGCCCGGCAACGACCACGACCTTCCCAAGCCCGTCGCCGGCGAGGGTGTCGAGCACCCGGTCGATCACCGGCACCCCCGCTACCGGCATCAGGGGCTTGGGCACGTCACCCGATGTGGCGGCGAGCCGGGTGCCCTTCCCGGCGGCGAGCACCACCGCGATCATGCCGCACCACCCGAGGGCACTGCCCGGAACGCCTCGCCTCCCACCGATTGCATCGCCCCCACCACATCGGATATCCGGTCGACGGAGCACACCGCCACCCCCCAGCCGCCAAAACCCGCTCCCGTGAGTCGGGCGCCGGCGGCCCCTGCGTCGCGGGCGGCGGCCACCAGGCCGTCGAGCCGGGGCGTGCTCACGCCGTAGTCGGTGGCGAGGCTGGCGTGGGAGGCGTCGAAGAGGCGGCCGAGGGTCTCGAGGTCCCCGGCGCTCAGAGCGGCGGTTGCCTCCCCGACCCGTGCCGCCTCGGTGAGGACGTGGCGGGCCCACGCCCGCACCGGAAGGCCTTCGGCCATCTCGGGGAGGGCCTGGTCCAGGTCCTGTGGCGTGGCATCGACCTCGGCGAGGAGTGAACCGCCGAGCAGCTCGGCGGCGATGCGGGTGCCGGCGACCCTGGCGTTGTAGGCGTCGGCGGCAGCTCCGGTCTTGGGCGCCGGGGTGCCCGAATATCCGGCCACGAAGGCGATGTGATCCGGAACGGGAACCGGGCGCCACGCCGGCGGGCGGAAATCGATGCGCAGCGCGGTGCCGGTGACGGCGTGGACGATCACCGTCTGGTCCATCGCTCCACCCTGGATGGGCCCCGCCCGTTCGGCGGCGACCGCGCGCTCGATCACATCGTCCTCGTCCCGGCCGTCGAGGCGGAGGACGGCGAGGATCACCGCCACGGTGAGCGCCGATGAGGAGCTGAGCCCACCGGTGGCCGGGAGGTCGCCGCCGATGGCGAGCCGAACGCCCGTGACGGGACCCGCCTGAGCGAGCGCAGGGCCGAGGTGCTGCGACCACTCCGGGTTGTCGTCACGATCGGATCGGAACACCCCGTCGAATCGGCCTGACACGGCTTCGACGCCGGCGCCGTCCATGCGATCGGCGTTCACGGTGAGCCGGCGCTGGATGGCGATGGGCAGCACCGGCAGCCCGGCATAGTCGGTGTGCTCTCCGATCAGGTTGACCCGCCCGGGAGCCGACACCCGGACCACGGTCAGGGAAGCAGCTCGCCGGCAGTGACCGCGACCGCCAACGTGTTCGCCGGTGGCGACAGCGGGCACGACCACTGCGCGTCCCAGACACAGGACGGGTGGTAGGAGAAGTTGAAGTCGAGGACGAGCTCGTCGCCGCTACCGCCGAGGTCGGCGCCTTTGGCGGCGTCGAGCAGGTAGCGGCCGCCTCCGTAGGTGGTGTCGCCGTTGCTCCGGTCCCGGAAAGGGAGGAAGAGACCGCCTCCGTAGCTGTCCAGCCAGTAGAGGTCGAGGGTGATGGGATCGCCGTCGTGTACGGGGTGGATCGTGCCCACCTTGACGAAGCGGGTCGATCCCGTGTCGCTGTGGTCGATGAGCACGCCTTCCTCGTCTGCGGGCTCCACGGTCCCGGTGAGCCGCCAGCCCGGGTCGTAGGGAGCGAACGGGCTCCCCGAGAACGCGGCCCGCCCCGGCTCGGGGATCGGGCTCTGTGGATGCGTGGCGAACAGCCGGTCCCGACCTTCCCGCCACGATGCCCACGCCGTCTCGGGATCGCCCGCAGCCCGCACCGCGGCGTACAGGTCGGCGACCCGGCGCCTGAAGTCGGCGAGGTCGAGGGTCGTGCCGGTCACCGCTCGGCTCCTCCGGAGCCGGGGACCTCGTCGCGGATGGTCTCGATCGACTCGGTGTCTTCCGCTGCCACCCGGTGGGCCTCGTCGAGGACCGCCTCGATCTGGTGCTCGGGGACGACCACCGCCCCGGAGGCATCGGCGAACACGAAGGCACCGGGCACGATCCCGACCCCGCCGAGCACCACGGGGACGTTGGCCTGGAACGGCGTCACCGTGTCGCCGCCCCAGCGGGTCGTCTCCCCGGAGCAGTACGTGACGAAGTCGTAGGCGGCGAGCTCGTGGAAGTCGCGCAACCGGCCGTCGGTGAGCACTCCGGCAAGGCCGTGGTTGTGCGCCCGGGACAGCTTGGTGCCTCCACCCATGGAAGCCTCGGTGTACCCGTTGCTGGCGAGGACGAGCACCTTGCCCGCCGGCTCCTCCCCGACCGCCTCGTAGAACAGGTTGGCGAAGCTGTACTCCTCGGGGTCGAAGGCCTCCTCGCAGCTCGGGAAGAAGGAGATGGTGGCGGCGGGCCCGAACAACACCTTGTCCGGGGTGGGGCTCACCAGGTCGAGGAGATGACAGCGGTGGCGGTGCATGCGGCCCATGGCGTCGACGATGTCGGCGGTCTTCAAACCGGAGATGTCGCTCATGGTCCTCCCTCAGTACACGTCGAGATCACGAGCCGAGACCACGGAACCGTCGTAGCCCTCGGCGACCTCGGCGGCGTTGGCGTCGCGGTCGGCAGTCCACAGCATCTCGTGATACAACACCAGCAGACCCGGCTCCGCTTCCCGGGCGAGGGCCGCCACCTGCTCCGTGCTGGAGTGGAACTGCTGGTGATAGGTGGCCCAGAACTCCAGGTCGCCCCGTTCCCGGTAGATCGATCCGAAGTTCTCGAGCCCGTAGGCCTCGTGGATGAGGACGTCGGCGCCGGCGGCGGTCCCGGCGAGCAGGTGCGGCTGCGAGTTGTCGCCCGAGATCACGATCACCCGGTCGGGGGTGGTCACCTTGAACCCGTAGGCGTTGGGCCAGGTCCCGTGGTGGACGGCAATGGCCTCCACCGTGATCAGGTCGTCCCGGTAGATCGACCCCGGACCGGCGAACTCGGTGACCTCGATGGTGCCGCCCTCCGGGTGGACCGGCTCGGGACCCTCGATGCGCACGGTGCGATCTTCGCTCCAGGCGGCGAGGATGGCCTCGGCCATGGCCGCGGTCCCTACCGGGCCGTGTACGCGGAGAGGCTGGTCGGCGCCCTGGGACCACGGCGTGAACATCAGGTCGGGGAGCCCGATGGTGTGGTCGCTGTGCAGGTGGGTCAGGAACACCCGGCGCAGGTTCTTGGCGGTGAGCGCCGCAACCGCGCCTCCGTACCTCGGCGTCGCCGCCTGTGCCTGGCGGACCACGCCGGTTCCGGCGTCGAACAAGTAGGGCCGGTCATCGACCACCACCGCCACGCTCGGCCCGGACCGACCGGGATCCGGGGTCGGGGTGCCCACCCCCAGCATCACAACCTGGCTGCGAGACATCGCGGCACCATACTG
>CAYQZO010000216.1:0-4091 GCA_964421925.1 uncultured Acidimicrobiaceae bacterium | reverse complement strand
GAGCAGCGCTTCGGGGGTTCGCTCCAGGGGACCCTCACCCTCACCGGGGGCCTCGGAGGCATGGGCGGCGCCCAGCCCCTCGCCATCACCATGAACGACGGGGTGGCCCTCGTGGTCGAGGTCGACCCGGAGCGCATCGCCCGCCGCATCGAGCATCGCTATCTGGACGAGTGGGCCGGAGACCTCGACGACGCGGTCGCCCGGGTCACCGCGGCCAAAGCAGAGGGCCGGGCGCTCTCGGTGGGAGTCGAGGGCAACGCCGCCGACGTGTTCCCCGAGCTGCTGCGCCGCGGCGTCGACATCGACATCGTCACCGATCAGACCTCGGCCCACGATCCCCTCAACGGCTACGTCCCCCACGGCTACACCCTCGCGGAGGCGCTGCAACTGCGCGCCGACGACCCGGAGACCTACGTCAAGGCGGCCCGGCAGTCGATGGCGGTGCACTGCGAGGCCATGGTGGGCTTCATGGATGCCGGCGCCGAGGTGTTCGACTACGGCAACAACCTGCGCGGCGAGGCGGTCCAGGGCGGGTTCGCCAACGCCTTCGCCTACCCCGGGTTCGTCCCCGCCTACCTGCGTGACCTGTTCTGTGAGGGGATGGGGCCGTTCCGGTGGGCGGCTCTCTCCGGCAACCCGGCCGACATCAAGGCCACCGACGATGCCCTGCGCACGCTGTTCCCCGACAACCGTGCACTGCACCGGTGGCTGGACATGGCCGAGGAGCGGGTCCACTACCAGGGCCTCCCCGCCCGCATCTGCTGGCTTGGCTACGGGGAGCGGGACAAGGCGGGCCTTGCCTTCAACGAGCTGGTTGGCTCGGGCAAGGCCGAGGCGCCGTTCGTGATCGGGCGGGACCACCTCGACTCCGGCTCCGTCGCCTCCCCGTACCGGGAGACGGAGGCGATGCTGGCCGGCTCCGACGCCATTGCCGACTGGCCAATCCTCAACGCCCTGTTGAACACCGCCTCCGGAGCCGCCTGGGTTGCGGTGCACCACGGCGGCGGAGTGGGGATGGGCAAGTCGATCCACGCCGGGGCCCAGGTGGTCGCCGACGGTACGGCTGAGGGAGCGCTGCGCCTGGAGCGGGTGCTCACCAACGACCCGGGCACCGGGGTGATGCGCCACGCCGACGCGGGATATCCGGTGGCCCGCCGCGTCGCCGAGGAGCGGGGGGTGCGGATCCCGATGGAAGAATGAGCTACCAGCTGCCAGCTACCGGCTGCCAGCAGAACCGCGCCTCGTGCTGGAGGCTGGGGACTGGAGGCTGGAAGCTTGTCTGACCTCCTCGTCACCAACATCGGCCAGCTGGTCACCAACGATCCGGCCCGGGGCGACCTGCTCGGGCTGATCGCCGCCGCCGCCGTTGCCATCGTGGAGGGATCCGTCGCCTGGGCCGGCGAGGAGACCGACCTGCCCGCCGACTACCTCGACCTGCCCATCCACGATGCCGGCGGGGCCGCCGTCGTCCCCGGCTTCGTCGACTCGCACACCCATCTGGTGTTCGCCGGCGATCGCAGCGATGAGTTCAGCCGACGCCTGGCCGGAGAGGACTACGAGGACATCCTGGCCGCGGGCGGAGGGATCCTGAGCACCGTCGCCGCCACCCGGGCCGCCACCGGGGACGCGCTGTTCCTCGACGCCGCCGCCCGCGCCCGTCGGATGCTGGCGGCGGGCACCACGACCGTCGAGGTCAAGTCCGGCTACGGCCTCGACGTCGACACCGAGGTCAAGCTGCTGGCCGTCGCCGCCCGCCTCGACGCCGAGCTCGCCATCGACGTGGTCCCGACCTTCCTGGGCGCCCACGTCGTGCCCGCCGAGTACCGGGAGGATCGCGACCGTTACGTCGACCTGGTGTGCACCACCATGATGGAGGCCTGCGCCCCGCTGGCACGCTTCTGCGACGTCTTCTGTGACCAGGCCGCCTTCACCGTCGCCGAGGCCCGCCGCATCCTCGAGGCGGCCACCGCCCGCGGGCTCGGTCTCCGCGTGCATGCCGACCAGCTCGGCGCGGTGGGGGCGGCAGCGCTCGCCGCCGAGCTCGATGCGGCCAGCGCCGACCACCTCGACTACGCCGGCTACAAGGATCTGGAGGCGATGAAACGGGCGGGCACGGTGGCGGTGTTGCTCCCCGGGGTCTCCTTCTCCATGCGCCTCCCCTACCCGGACGGCCGGGAGATATGGGACACCGGGGTGACGGTGGCCCTGGCCACGGACTGCAACCCGGGGACGGCCTGGATCGAGACCATGCCGTTCGTGATCGCCCTGGCCAGCCTCCACCTCGGGCTCACCCCGGCCGAGGCGGTGTGGGCGGGCACCCGGGGCGGAGCGTTGTCGCTCCGCCTCGACGACCGGGGCCACGTCACACCGGGGGCCGTCGGCGACCTCGTGGTACTGGACGCCCCGACCTACCAGCACATCCCGTACCGGCCCGACGGGGACGTGGTGGCCACCGTCGTCAAGCGGGGCTCAGTGGTGGCGGGTGGCGGGGCAGGGGGCATGGTGTGAGCGACTTCTTCTCGGTGGAGCATCCCATCCGCTTTGCCCATCGCGGGAGCCGGGATATGTGGCCGGAGAACACCATGTACGCCTTCGCCAAGGCGGTCGAGGACTTCGGCTACCACTATCTGGAGCTCGACGTCCATCTGAGCGCCGACCGGGTGCCCATGGTGGTCCACGACGCCACCCTGGACCGCACCACCGACGGAACCGGCCCGGTGAGGGCGCACACCGCCGCCGAGCTGCAACGCCTCGATGCCGCCCACCACTTCGGCCCCGACGGCGACTACCCGCTTCGCGGGCATGGGATCACGATCCCGACGCTCGATGAGGTGTACCGCTCCTGGCCCGAGGTGCGGGTCAACATCGACCTCAAGGCGCCCGGCGAGGAGTGGTCGGTCGCCGAGGTGATCAAGGCCAATGGAGCCGAGCACCGCACCCTGGTCGGGTCGTTCGTGGATCGCCGCATCGCCCGGTTCCGCCGCATCACCGGGGGACGGGTGGCGGTGTCGGCGGGGCCGGTGGCGGCTGCCCGCATGTATCTGGCGTGTCGGGCCCGTCTTCCTGCCCGGCCCGGATCCGTTCAGGCATATCAGGTGTCCGAGCAGTACACCGGGTTCACCGTGGACCGCAGGCTGGCGGATGCGGTGCACCAGGCCGGGGCTCAGCTCCACGTGTGGACGGTGAACGAGGCGGACGAGATGCGCAGGCTGCTCGAGGCGGGCGTGGACGGGATCATCACCGACCGGCCCGATCGGTTGAACGAGGTGGTCGGTGTCTGAGCGCCTCGGGACGATCGTCCGCCTGCAGGTCCAGTCCGAACCGCTCAAGGCGAGCGGCGTGTATCGGCCCGGACATCTGTTGCAGGTGCAAGAGGCGGTGATCTCGGCCGACGGGATGTTGGGCTGGGACGGCACGGGGTGGCTGGTGGACGCCCACCACGCCGCCCATCCCCGGTCGCGGGGGAGGGGAAGGCGGGCGATGTCGATCGGGCTCACCGCTCATTACGAAGCGATGGATGCGCGGTTCGGCGGTGTCGAACTCGGCATCGGCGGGGAGAACATCATCGTCGATGGGCCGGCGCTGCGGCTGCCCGCCATCGCTGAAGGTTTCGTCATTCGCCGTGGAGACGGCTCCGAGATCGAGTTGCTCGAACCGCGGGTCGCCGCACCCTGTGCCGAGTTCACCTCTTACCTGCTTGGCTCGGAGGAGGTGCTCCCGCGCGAGCGCATCCTCGATGAGCTCTCCTTCCTCGACGCAGGCACCCGCGGCCACATCGTGGACGAAAGCTGGGCTACCGCGTACACAAGGGCTTCACGTTCAACTCACCGAAGAAGCGCGTTGTCATTCCCGAGCCGGTGACGTTGGATAAGATCCGCGCCGTAGCGTTCCCAATGGTCCCCTACTACTCGGCCTTCCAGGACAACCCTTGGCCGCTCCTGTTCAAGGACATAGACCAAGCGTTCCCGGGCTCCCGCTTCATCCTCACGTACCGCGATCCCGAACGCTGGTTCCGCTCCGCTGCACGGTTCCACAACGGGGGCCCCAGCCCCATGCACGACCTTATCTATGGTGAGCGTCATTTTAGGATC
>CAYQZO010000215.1:0-4100 GCA_964421925.1 uncultured Acidimicrobiaceae bacterium | reverse complement strand
GCGGTGTTCGGCGGCTTCGCCACCGGGGACCTGGTGATGTTCCAGCAGATGGGCTTCGGGCTGGCGGTGGCGGTCATCCTGGATGCCACCATCGTGCGGTCGCTGCTGGTGCCCTCGGCGATGAAGCTGCTCGGCGACGCCAACTGGTACTTCCCGAGCTGGCTGGAGTGGCTGCCCAAGATCCACATCGAGGGCACGCCCGACCTCGTCGCGCCGATAGAGGTTGCGCCCGAGATGGTGGAGCAGCGCTAGGCGGTCGCGGCTCCGATGTCACCGCTGTGATGCGGGGGTGACGACGCGCCACCGAAGCCGGTTTCGGTCCAGGTCACCGCGCCATCCGTATCCTGGTCAACGATGGCGAGCTCGGGTTGCGCCCGGTTGTCCCGTGCATGAACCGACGGCTCACGCAATCACGGAAAGGCAGCAGAGGATGAGGGGACAGGGCACCCGTCAGGCGGCTGTGGCGCTGGCGCTCGTGGTTGCGGCGTGCGCCACCGAGGTCGGCGAGCCAGAAGTATCGGCGACCGCCCCTCCGGCTCCCGAAGCGGTCGCCATCGGAGCGCTCTACCCCATGAGCGGATCGGCCGCATTGGCCGGGCGGCGTGTCCTCAACGGCGTTCAGCTCGCCGCAGAGATCGTCAATGGTGAGTTCCCCGACCTCGATCCCCTCCCGTTGGCCGCCACCGCCGGGCTGCCGAGCCTCGACGGGGCGCCGATCGAGATCATCATCGGGGACAGCGAAGGAGATCCCGAGACGGGGGCGGCGGAAACCGAGCGTCTGATCACCGAAGAAGGCGTCGTCGCCATGGTCGGCGCCTATGAGTCGTCGGTAACGGCGGACGGCTCAGAGCAGGCGGAGCGACTCGGCATCCCGTGGGTGACCGGAGCCTCGTCGGCGGCGGCGTTGACCGAGGACCGCAACCTGCAGTACTTCTTCCGGACCGGGCCAAACGACAGGACATTCGTTTCGACCCTCTTCGCGTTCCTCGAAGACCTGGAGAAACGCGACGGCACAAGGTTGCGCAACATCGGGATCCTCCATGAGGACACGGCGTTCGGCACCGGCGCCGCCCGCGTGACCCACCAGCTCGCCGACACGTTTGGCTTCACGGTGGTCAGCGACGTCGAGCACGGCAACGGCGTCGCCGACGTGACCGCCCAGGCGCAGCAGGTGATGTCGGCCGACCCTGACGTGCTGTTCCAGGCTTCCTATACCCCGGAGGCGATCCTGTTCACCCAGGCCTGGGAGGCCAACGACTACGCCGCACCCACCCTCGCCTTTGGCGCTGGTTTCGCCGACCCGGCCTACTTCGAGGCGGTCGGAGCAGGCGGCGACGACATCATCACCCGCGCCGCTTGGTCACTTGGCGCCATCGCCGATCGTGCTCGCGCGGTGGCCGTTGCCCAGCTCTACGAGGAGCGGTTCGGGACCCCCATGGACGAGGACTCGGCGCGCACCTTCACCGCTGCGCTCACCCTGTTCCAGGCCATCGACGAGGCCGGGAGCACCGATCCGGACGTCATCCGCGATGCGCTGCGGGCGATCGACGTCGGACCGGACGAAACCATCATGCCTTGGGACGGGATCCGCTTCGATAGCAGCGGACAGAACGAGCTCGCCCGCGGTGTCGTTCTGCAGTATCAGGACGGCGCGTACCGGGTGGTATGGCCATTCGACCTCGCCGAAGCCGAGCTGGTGTGGCCGATCCCACCTCCGTCGGCGCGGCCCTGACATCGGCAGCCGGGGTCAGCGACTACCCCGCCGGGGCGTCCGGCGGGATGGGGCCGACGTGGAACGGCCGCATCATTTCGTTGTCCTCGTGCTCGACGATGTGACAATGCCACACGAAGAAGCCCGGCAGGTCGAAGTTGGCCTTGACCCTCGTGACCTCTCCCGGGTAGGTGATGACCGTGTCCTTGTGCCCCGTCTCCCAGGGCAGTGGGTCGTTGCTCCCGGCGACAGACGGCCCACCGCCGATCGCCTCCCTGCCGAGAATTTCGAACTGGACCAGGTGGATGTGGATCGGGTGGGCATCCGCGGTCTCGTTGTACATCTCCCAGATCTCGGTGTCACCCAGCGCCGGGTTCTCCGTGATCGGATCGCTCCACAGCAGTGGTGTGGGCGAGCCGCTCCCGGTGTCGTAGGTACCGAGGAGCGCCGCCACCGGGATGTCCTCGGGCTCGTACACCTCTTCGTTGAGGCTGAGGAATCGCGTGGTGTCCTCGGCACCGAGAGGGTCGATCACGGGCAGCTGGAGATACTGCGGGGGCGTGGTGGGGTCGGCGACCGGCCCCGCGCTCACCCGGAACTCCATCACCTGACCCGTGCTGTCCGGGTCCGCCGGATCGAAGTCGACACCCACCTCGCCGCCGGCGAAGGGCTCGTCGGGTCCGATATTGAGGAGTCGGAACGCGGCGCCGGCCGCGGCGCTGAAGTCGACGATGAGATCGGCCCGCTCCGCAAGGCCGAGGAGCACCGTGGCTCCCCCACCGGTGCTCCCCGGGTAGGGGTGCTCGTTCAACCGCACCGGTTCCGGGAGGAACCCGCCCTCCGCCCCGATCTGCCACACCTCGACCCCCGGATGGTCGAACTGGAGGATCAGGAACCGTGAGTTGCACCCGTTGAGCAGGCGGAGCCGATACCGGCGCGGCTCCACCTCCAGATACGGCCAGGTGAACCCGTTGACCACCATCATGTTGGCGAAGTACTCGGGGTTCCAGATCGGGGACACCGTGGTGTCCGGGATGTACGGACCCGGGTAGTCGTCGAAGAAGGCACGCGTGTCCGGGTAGAACAGGCTGCCGTCGGCGTTGAACGACCGGTCCTGGATGGCGATCGGGATCTCGTAGTAGACGCCAAGCGGGTCGTCGCCGACACCGGGGGCCGGGCCGGGGAGGAACGCCGGGGACTTATCCCTCTTATCGAGGACGACGTCGTCGGGCCCGCCCCGGATCAGCCAGAAGCCGGCCGGCCCCGCGTATACGTTGAGGCGGGTCATCCCCAGGGTGTGGTCGTGGTACCAGAGGGTCGTCGCTCGCTGATCGTTGGGGTACTTGAAGGAAGCGGCACCCGCTGCCCACCCATGTCCGTACTTGCCGTTGAAGTAGTCGAAGAAGGTTCCGGTGGTGGCGTACCCGGCGGGGATGTCGTTCGCATCGGGCAGATACCAGGCCTCGGCGTAGCCGTCGCTGTCCTCCCGGGTGTGCGCCCCGTGGACGTGGGTCACGATCGGGACCGGCCCCATGTAGGGGCCCGGTGTGGTGGTGAACGTCGGGCGCGAGTCGCGGTCCGCGAGTCCGCCGGGAGGGTTGGCCAAGTGGAGGGTCTGGTCGACCGGGAGCAGATGCGAGAGGAAGCCGCCGGCCGCGGCCGTCAACTCGTTGCGCCACTTGACCTGGATGTCCTTGCTCCAGGTGGCCTCGATGGTGAACGCTGGATAGTTGAACGTGCCCCCTTGGGCCACCGTCCCCGGGAAGTCGGTCGAGCCGTAGCCCCACACCGTCGTCTCAGGGTGCGGCGGCGAGAGGATGCGCTGCGTGAACTGGCGCACTGCGATGTCGTACTTGTCCTTGTTCTTGTTGGAGCCCTTGCTCCTCGGCATCGCCGGGGGCTTGACCAGCGGCAGCACGTACTTCAGGACGTCACCGGGGGCCAGCGATCCACCCGGGATCTGCGCTCGGGCGATCCGTACCAGACCGCCGGTGGCGGTTTGCAGGTACAACACCGCCACGCCCGAACCGACCAGCTTGATGAACGTCCGCCGCCGAAGCTTCATGACCCCTCCCCACATCCGTCGAGACAGCAGTCCTGGATGTGGCGACCGCAGCGACTCGCCCGTGCGAACCCCCTGGACTGGGGCTCAGGCCGCCACAGTCCTTCACTCTTCGATCATACCCACCGCCATCCCCCGTCAGCCAACGACTCCAGGCGCGCCGCGACAGCCAGGAGCCGCCAGGACCCCGGCATGCTCGCCGCCTCAGCAGCGGCGCGGCTCGCGGCGGGGTCGCCTAGAAGATCCCGAACCCCGGGCCGCGGATGATCAGCACCGGTGCACACGCCACGCGGTGGTGGGCTGACCACCATCAACGACCGCCTGGAT
>CAYQZO010000214.1:0-4128 GCA_964421925.1 uncultured Acidimicrobiaceae bacterium | reverse complement strand
CCTGGGCAGGGAAACCATCGAGGAGCGCTACGGCAACCTTTTCGAGATGTACCAGCGGATCACCGACGAGGACCCCTATACGGTCCCGATGCGGATCTACCCCGCGCCCCACTACACGATGGGCGGGCTGTGGGTCGACTACGACCTGCAGACCACCATCCCCGGGCTGTTCGCCACCGGCGAGGCCAATTTCTCCGACCATGGGGCCAACCGGCTCGGTGCCTCGGCCTTGATGCAGGGCGTCGCCGACGGCTACTTCGTGCTCCCGGCCACGATCTCCCGCTACCTCTCCGACTGGCTCAACGTCGAGCCCGTGCCAACTGACGACCCGGCGTTCGTCGAGACCGAGGAGGCCGTCGCCAACCGGATCGCTCGCTTCCTCTCCATCGGTGGCACCCGAAGCGTCGACCACTTCCACCGCCGGCTCGGCACCATCATGATCGAGTACTGCGGCATGTCACGCAGCCGGGAGGGGCTGGAGAAGGCGATCGACGAGATCACGGCGCTGCGCGACGAGTTCTGGAGAGACGTGCGGGTCCTCGGCGACAACGAGTCGATGAACCAATCGCTGGAACGGGCGGGGCGGGTCGCCGACTTCCTGGAGCTCGCCGAGCTGATGTGCCGGGACGCACTTGCCCGGGAAGAGTCGTGTGGAGCGCATTTCCGGGTCGAGCACCAGACCGAGGATGGCGAGGCAAAGCGGGACGACGAGAACTTCGCCTTCGTCTCGGCCTGGGAGTGGCAGGGCGAGGAGACCGAGCCGGTCCTGCACCGGGAGCAGCTCGAGTTCGAGTACGTGACCCCCACCCAGAGGAGCTACAAGTAATGGATGTGCGGCTCCGGGTGTGGCGCCAGGGCGGGCCGGCCGAGCGCGGTGACTTCAAGACCTACGAGGTCGAGGACATCAGCGCCGACGCCTCGTTCCTCGAAATGCTCGACGTGCTCAACGAGCGGCTCAACGACACCGGCGAAGAGCCCATCGCCTTCGACAGCGACTGCCGTGAAGGCATCTGCGGAACCTGCGGGTTGATGATCAACGGGTCACCGCACGGGCCGCAGCGTGGGACGGCCACGTGCCAGCTGCACATGCGCAAGTTCTCCGACGGGGAGACCATCACCGTGGAGCCGTGGCGAGCGGTCGCCATGCCGGTGCTCAAGGATCTCGTGGTGGACCGAACGGCCTTCGACGCCATCGTCCAGGCCGGTGGGTACATCTCGGTCAACATCGGAAGCGCCCCCGACGCCAACGCCGTCGCCGTGCCCCGCCCGTCTGCGGAGGCGTCCATGGACGCTGCTGCCTGTATCGGTTGTGCCGCCTGCGTGGCCGCCTGCCCCAACAGCGCCGCCAACCTGTTCACCGCGGCCAAGATCGCCCACCTCAACCTGCTCCCCCAGGGCCAGCCGGAGCGATACCTGCGCACGGTGGCGATGGTGGAGACCATGGAGGCCTACTTCGGGTCGTGCACCAACTTCGGTGAGTGTGAGACCGCCTGCCCGAAGAACATCTCCATCGACGTGATCGCCTGGATGAACCGGGACTACGTGGCCGCACAGTGGAAGAACTTCCGCAAGCAAGGGCAGCAGGTCTGAGGGCTGCCGGCTGCCAGCTCCCGGTAATAACCGGTCGCCGGCGCGCCATTACCATTGACGGCAACGAGGAAAGGATCCACCACGATGAAGTTTCTCAGCGAGGAGCACATGGCCGCCGGCCAGGAGGCCCTTGCCGCCGATCCCGCATTCCAGGAGGCGATCGAGGGCGTCGACCTCGGGCTGCAGTTCAATGTCACCGACGGCCCCGCCGGGGACGTCACCTACTACCTCAAGGTCGCCGACGGTGGGTCGACTCTGGAACTCGGCGAGCTCGAGGACTCCGATGCCTCGGTGAGCAGCAACTACGAGTCGGCGAGCGCTATCGCCCAGGGCGATCTGAACGTCCAGATGGCCTTCATGACCGGCAAGATCAAGGTCGGGGGCAACATGGCCAAGGTGATGATGCACCAGGGGTTGCTCAACGACTTCACCAGGGTCACCAGCGGGCTGGATTTGGAGTTCTGAGGGGCTCGGCTTCGCCGAGCCGGTATTAGGTATTGGGTATCAGGTATCAGGAGGTCCTAGTACCTAATACTTGATACCTGATACCTCCACACGAAAGAGGCGCCCTTGCGGGCGCCTCCTCGCGTGAACCGGGATTCCTATCCCGGCTTGACTTTGTCCTTGAAGCTCTGGCCGGCCTTGAACGCAGGAACTCTGGTCGCCGGTACGTAGACCGCCTCCCCCGTCTGCGGATTCCTGGCCGTTCTCGCCTTGCGGTCACGGGCTTCGAACGTCCCGAAGCCGGTGATCTGGACCTTGCCCTGAGTGACGACGCCGCTGACGATCACGTCGAGCGCCTCATCGATGATTTTCCCAGTCAAAGCCTTGGATTCCCCCGCATTGCGAGCCACCGCCTCGATCAACTCACCCTTGTTCACAGTAGACCTCCTTGGTCGTGCTGAGGTGAATGACAGCGGTGTAACCCTAAACACCGCCGCGATCGCTTTGCAAGAACCCTTGTGGGGTAAGGGTTCTTCGGTTTCGCGCTCTATCACACCTCGATCTGTTCCAGGTCGGCGACCTTCTCCTTGACCGCATCGCCCGCCTCGCGCAATGCCGCAAGCTCGTCATCGGTCAGGTCGACTTCGAGGATCTCGCTCACCCCACCGGCTCCGAGGCGCCCGAGAACGCCGAGATAGACGTCCTCGATGCCGTACTGGCCGGTGAGCCAGGCACAGATCGGCATCTCCGCTCCGGAGTCGTTGATCACCGCCTCCACCATCGCCATGGCCGCCGCCGACGGGGCATAGTAAGCGCTCCCGGTCTTGAGCAGCGCCACGATCTCGGCACCGCCCTTGCGGGTGCGGTCGACCAGCTCATCGATGGTGGCCTGATCCAGGACCTCGGTGAGTGGCTTTCCCGCCACCGAGCACAGCGACGGAACGGGAACCATGGTGTCGCCGTGGCTGCCCAGGGTGACCGCGACCACGTCGAGGATGTCCTCGCCCGTCTCCTCGGCGATGAAGTGGGCGAGCCGGGCCGAATCGAGCATGCCGGCCTGTCCCATGACCCGCTCCTTGGGGAACCCGGAGACCTCTGCGGTGAGCGTGGTCATCTGGTCGAGCGGGTTGGTCACCACGATGAGCACCGCCTGCGGAGAGTGTTCGACGATGCGCTCGGTGACCTCCTTGACGATCGTGGCGTTCACCTCGAGCAGATCCATGCGGCTCATCCCCGGCTTGCGGGGGAGCCCGGCCGTGATCACGACGACATCGCTGTCGGCGGTATCGGCGTAGTCGTTGGTGCCGGTGACCAGGGTGCGGTATCCCTGGATGGGGCGGGATTGGTTCATGTCGAGGGCCAGGCCCTGGGGCAGCCCCTCGACGATGTCGATCATCACCACCTCGTCGACGAGGTCGGCTTCGGCGAGGCGCTGGACGGTGGTGGAGCCGTACTTGCCGGCGCCGACGACGGTTACCTTGGACATGCGTGGACTCCTTGCGAGCGGTCGTGGTGCGAGGGTACCGGGGCCGCGTCGGGGTCGAGTAGGGCCGAAAGAGAGCTGTCAGCTACCAGCTACCAGCTCACATTCGCTCGATCACCGCATCGGCGAACTCGCTGGTCTTGACCTCGGTGGCGTCGTCCATCAGGCGGGCGAAGTCGTAGGTGACGATCCCGTCGCCGATGGCGCCCTCCATCCCCTTCACGATGAGGTCGGCGGCTTCGTCCCAACCCAGATAGCGGAACATCAATTCGCCGGAGAGGATCAACGATCCCGGGTTGACCTTGTCCATGCCGGTGTACTTGGGGGCCGTGCCGTGGGTGGCCTCGAACACGGCCAGACCCGTCTCGTAGTTGATGTTGCCCCCGGGGGCGATGCCGATCCCGCCCACCTCGGCGGCAAGGGCGTCGGAGATGTAGTCGCCGTTGAGGTTCATGGTGGCGATCACGTCGTATTCGGCGGGGCGGGTCAAGATCTGCTGGAGGAAGGCGTCGGCGATGACGTCCTTGACCAGCAGCTTGTCACCGGGCTCGCCGTTGCAGTCCGCCCACGACACCGCCACGTCGGAGAACTGATCCTTGACCATCTTGTAG
>CAYQZO010000213.1:0-4133 GCA_964421925.1 uncultured Acidimicrobiaceae bacterium | reverse complement strand
GGAATCACGGTTTCGGGCCACGGCGAGCAGGCGGCGCCGCCCGACGTCGCCACCATGACCTTCGGGGTGTCCGTGCTCCGTCCCGGTGTCGCCGACGCGGTGACGGCGTCGACGAACTCGGCGCATCGCCTCCACGAGGCACTCGCCGGTGCCGGAGTCGCACCCGAAGATGTGCAGACCACCCGGTACTCGATCAACCCGGAGTACGACCACTCCGGCAACCGGAGGCGGCTGGTCGGGTTCCGGGTCACCAACAGCGTGCTGGCCACGCTCCGCGACCTGGAGTCGATCGGCGATGTCATCCAGGCGGGCGCCGAGGCCGCAGGCGACGACGCCCAGATGGGTGGGCTCGCCTTCTCGATCGAAGACGACGCGGAACCAATGGCCGCAGCCCGCGACCAGGCGTGGGCGGATGCCCTCGCCAAGGCCGAGCAGCTCGCCGGCCTCTCGGGAGTTGCCCTCGGAGCGGCGGTCGCCATCGAAGAGGTCGGCGGCTGGCGCCCGTCCCCACCGATGCCGCGGGCGATGATGGCCGAGGCCGCTCCCGCTCCTCCCATCGAGGCGGGCACCATCACCGTCGCCGTCGACCTGACGGTGCGGTTCAAGATCGGCGACGGGTAGACGCCCGGGCCGCTACGAGGTGTCGTCGGCGGCGCTCCCCCGGACGGATTCCTTCATGATCCCGGCGAGGTGGGCGAGGCTTCGCTCGATCGAGCTCGGCGTGTAGACCATCCCGTCGGCACGGATCCAGGTGACTTCCTTGTCGGGGTCGCCGCTGATCCGCCACCCCTTCTCGTGGACGAGGCGGTGGTGGTAGCCGCACAGCGTGATCAGGTTGTCCAGATCGGTTGGACCGCCCGAGCTCCAGTGGATGATGTGGTGGACGTGAACCCAGCGACGGTGGTGACAGCCGGGGAAGCGGCACCCGCCGTCCCGGTCGCGCACCAGGCGAGCCAGCCAGGGCGGGATGCTCCTGGTCGTCCTGCCCACACCGATGGGGCGTCCGCTGTCGTTCTCGGTGACCAGCTGGATGCGGCCGTCACAGGTGAGGCGGCGCACCGTTTCCGCGTGCAGGGCAACATCCCCGGAGGTTCCGCTGCCATGCCCGTCGGAGAGCGCCGATGCCTCGACGTGGACCACCACCGTCGCCCGGTCGGGATCGGCGTCGGCGCCGAGGGATTGTGACGCCAGCTGGTAGAGGGCGTCGGCCATGCGGGGCTCGAACCCGTCGTACAGGCCCATGTCGGCGTCGTGCGGGGTGGTCTTGGCGATCCGCTCCAAGGCGGTGATGAACACGGCTCCCTGGTCGTCGGGGAGCTGGCCGTCGAAGAAGATGGTGTGGCGCTCCTCGTCGTGCCGGTGGCGGAATCGGCGCCGCCGGTACGCCTCGTCGAGGTTGTCGAGGTCGACCAATTCCTCGCGGCGAGCCATCGCGGCCAACTGACGGACCGACATCCAGGGCGCGGTGTCGGCGAGGTCGACGTCGGTGTCCGTAGTGGCGAACCGGGCCAAGGTCTTGACCTGGTCGTAGGTCAGATCGCCGCCGGCGAAGCGAGCGGTGGTCTCCGGGAGGCCGGTCAGCGCCGCCGCCGTCCTCACCCACGAGGTCGCGGTGTGGTACGAAACCCCGAAGGTGGCGGTCAACCAGGCGGCACACGAGGAAGCACCGTCCCATTCCCACACGCGCTCCGAGTCGACCCGGGCGAGCTTGGCCAGGAGCCTGGATTGAACGGCAGACAGCTCGGAGACCAGGTCGTCAAGCTCGGCGATGAGGGTGTCTCGATCCATGGAGGCACCGTATCAGCGGAGTGTGACAGATTTCGGGGGCCGCCTTCACGGTGGTCGGAGTGGCGCACAGGGAAACCCATGTGCCCTGCCCAGGGGGTGATCTCCGCTCTAGCCTGCCCCGGACGTGAGTGACGAGAGAGAGATCGCAGCCGCAGTAGAGCCGGCGGGTGGTACCGCGGCGTGGAGGCTCATCATCTTTGCCGTCGTCCTCGGAGTCGTCGGCGCGGTCTCGGGGCTCGTCTTCCTCGCGATCACCGGGCTGGGGGCGGACTGGTACGGGGATCCCGGCCTGGGGTGGTTCGAAGGGCAGGTGTGGTGGCTTGCGGTGGCGATCGGCGCCGGAGTGCTCGTCGGGATCCTGCGGCGAGTCCTGCGCATGCCCGACGACATCCCCGGTCTCATCGAAGCCCTCCGCGCCGAGCACGTCGAGCCCCGCATGGTTCCGTCGATCGTCGCCGTGTCGGCGGTGTCGCTCATCGGGGGCGCCAGTCTCGGCCCCGAGGTAGCCCTGGGCCAGATGGGAGGCGGCGCCGCCGAGCTCATCGCCGACCGGCGCGGCCTCGACGAGGGCGAGACCAAGTCATTGGCCCTCAGCGGCATGGCCGGTGCCTTCGGCGGGCTCTTCTCCAGCCCGCTCCTCGCCATGATCCTGGTGCTCGAGA
The DNA here is from genome assembly GCA_964421925.1 of uncultured Acidimicrobiaceae bacterium. Lineage (GTDB taxonomy): Bacteria > Actinomycetota > Acidimicrobiia > Spongiisociales > UBA5794 > JACZST01. Next base: position 1,683 of record CAYQZO010000213.1, on the reverse strand, counting down.
TTGCCCGACCGGCCGGGGAGCGGTACCAGCAGGCGTTCTACGGGACCTTGATCGCGTCGAGCGTGTCGTTCGGCCTCTACTTCGTGATCGTGGGCAGCGTCTTCCTCGGCATCTACGACGTTCCCGCCTACGACTTCGAGGACTGGCACCTCCTCGCCGGCATCGGTCTCGGCGTGCTCGCCGCCGTCGTCGCCCTGATCACCGTGGTGGTGGGAAGGGCGACGGGCGCGGTCTTCTCCCGCCTCCCCGCCCCGGCGGGGGTCAAGCCGGTCATCGCCGGTGCCGTCTTCGGGCTCGTCGGCATCGCTCTGCCTCTGACCAACTTCACCGGGAGTGACCAGCTGAACGTCGTGCTCCAGAACGCCGGGGCGCTCGGCGTCGGGCTCCTCATCGGCATCCTGGTCGGGAAGATGGTCGCCTTTGCGGCCAGCACCGCGGGTGGCTTCATCGGCGGTCCGATCTTCCCGATCCTGTTCATCGGCGGGACCGCGGGCGTGATCGTCAACCAGCTGGTGCCCGACATCCCGCTCGGTCTGGCCTTCTCCTGCATGCTCGCCGCGGTGCCAGGGTCGATCGTCTCCGCCCCGTTCTCCATGGTGCTGCTCGCCGGGCTGCTCACCCAGGTCGGGGCGTTGGAGACGGCGCCGATCCTCATCGCCGTCGGCACCGCCTATGTCGTCATCCTGATCGTGCAGCGTGTCGCCGGGCGCCGCGGCGCCGCCGCTTCCCAAACCGCAGGTCAGGACTGAGCTCACAGCGGGATCTGCTTCTTCGGGGCACTGGGTTCGGTCTCGATCCGGTCTTCTGGCCCTTGTTGAGCCGCGAGCCGTGGCATATACGTGCCGGAGAGGCCGGGCCGGCCACGGCAGGAATCCTGTGGTGGAAACGAGCCGTTGTGTGCTCTATTGGGGCGAGGGGTTGGAGGGGAGGAATGTCCGACCAGACCGTGGTCGATACCTTCTCGGACTTCGCGGCCGAGACCGAACCGGTTCTCCGGCGGGCATTGGTTGCTGCGTTGGGACCCGATGTCGGGTTGGACGCCACCAGCGAAGCCCTCGCCTACGGATGGGAACACTGGGAGCGGGTGCAGTTCATGGAGAATCCGACCGGCTACCTGTATCGGGTGGGACGCAGCAAGGTTCGTCCCATTCTGCGGTGGCGCCGACGCACAGCCAATCCTGGTCTGTTTCCCGCAGTCGCCCCCGACCGCCTTCCCTGGGTGGAGCCCGCCCTCCCATACGCCGTGGCACGCCTGACGCAGCGCCAACGCGTCGCCGTGGTGCTGGTCACCGCCTTCGACTGGACGCACCAGGAAGTCGCCGACCTGCTCGGGATCTCCCCGACCTCGGTTCAGAACCATCTGGAGCGCGGCATGCACCGGCTCCGCGCCGCAATGGGGGTTCCGGAATGAGCAACGACCTGCAGACCCAGCTACGGGCTTACTTCGAGGATCTGGACGCCTTCTTGCCCGATGTCGTCCCCACCGACGTCCGCCACCCTGTGCAGCCCGGTTTTGATGCTCGCCGACCCCGATTCGGATGGGCCGTCGCGCTCCTCTCGGCTGCCGCCGTGCTGGTGGTCATCGGAGGCCTCACGCTCTTCGTGCGGAGCAATCCCGAGCCGCCGGTGATCACCGATCCCGTCCCAACGACCGTTCCGCCCCCGACCACAATCACAACACCG
>CAYQZO010000212.1:0-4148 GCA_964421925.1 uncultured Acidimicrobiaceae bacterium | reverse complement strand
GGCCACCATGGATGCCACCCGGCGCGCCTCCCTCGGCTTGGTCGCCCACACCCTCCTGATCAGATACATCCCGTCTCCTTTTGGCTGCTGCGGGGCGACGCTAGTCGGCGGAAGCGCACCCTCAAGCGCTGCCGTTGGCACGGATCGTCGCCCGTGCCCCGAGCCGCTCGAACTCGGTATCGGCGGCCGACAGCTCCGCGGCCGCCTGGTCGGCTTCCCCGGCGCGTTCGAGCGCTCCGGCCAGGGCGACGCGTGCCTGGGCCTGCTCCCAGCGGGCTTCGCACCTGCCGAAATGGTCCACGGCACGGCGAAGCGTTGTCATTGCTTCGTCCAAGTCCCCGGTGGCCGAAAGCATGCTGCCCTCCAGATGATCGGACGCCGCGGCGAGGGCCTCCAGACCACACCGGCTGGCTTCGGCTCGTGCCTCGGCAACGAGCGCCGTCGCCGCGTCCCACTTCGCCTCGTCGGCGGTGATCATGCAATCGGCGTGTAGGAGCAGGCTCAAGCGGGTGCCCCGTCTCCACTTCGTGGCGTCGAGCAGGGCGTGCGCTTCGTCGAACCGACCGCGATTGGCCAGGAGGCGCGCCACCCAACTCGCCCATCGTGCCAGCGGTGTTGCATCACGATCGACGGCGTCGGCGCGCTCGTCGAGGCGGGCCAGCATGTCGAGGAGGGCGTCGGCTGCTGCTACCTCTCCGCGCAGCTCGTGGGTCAACGCGGCGGCGGCGTACATCGGGGAAGCGAAGTGTGGTGGCTGGTCGGCTCGCGCCCCGAGTATGTCGCGCCCAGCGTCCAGGTCGGCGAGGTGCCCATCCCATTCCCCGAGGTGGAACCGCGCCAGAGAGCGCCACATCAGGCAGTGCAACGCCACGCTCGGTACCTCTTCGGACGCCATGGCGATGCCGGCGTCTGCGTAGTCGGCGGCCTCTCGATAGTTCCCGATGTGGAAGTTGGTCCAACCGCACATGGCGTGGATGTCGCCGACCTCTCGGTAGTCGGTCAGCTCGGGAACCAGGCTCACCCGGCGCAGCGTGGCCTGGCGAGCGAGGTCGTACCGTCCTTGCGGGATCCAGCTGGCCGCCACGCCATCGAGCGCGGCCGACTCAAGATCCGGTCTCCCCAGGCGGTCTGCCATGTCGGCAGCTTCCTCGGCAGCGCGCAGCGCTTCCTCGGCACTGATCAGCCGCTCGCCTTCGCGGTCGGGGGAGTAGGCGTGGTGCCAGAAGCCCTTGAGCAGCAGCAGCTGTGCGCGTGCTTCGGAGTCCCCGGGGCCGGCGCTCGACAGTCCGAGATCCAGGTAAGCGAAGACATCCGCTTCTGCGGGCGGTGCTTGCATGGTCCCCGGCCAGCGAATCGGTGTCTCCAGGGCGAGCGCACACAGCTCGGCGAGCGTGCGGTTCGACGCGGCTGTGGACTGCCGCAGGTCGATGGCTTCCCGGAGCCGATCCCAGGCAGCATCGCCCTCGTATGCGAAGAGGGCGATGCGACCCCACTCCTCCATCACCGTTGCTCTCTCCTCCGAGGACACCGTGAACGTCAATGCGCGCTGGGCCAGGCGATCCGCCTTCTCCAGCGAGAGGGCGGCGCGGGAGGCTGCCGCCGCGTCGCGCACCGCCTCGAGGGCGCGGACGCGGAGCCGGGTGCGCTCGCCCTCGTTGAGTCTGGGGTCGAGCACTCCTTCCTCGTAGGCGCTCACCGCGTGGCGCGCCAACAGGTCAACCACGTCAGGGGCGTGAGCGTTGACGGATGCCAGCCACCGGTAGGTGAGATCGTGGGCGCCCCCCCGCTCCCGGTGGGTGAGACCCGCATAGGCGACCTCCCTGGCCAGGGCGTGGGTAAAGGTGTACTCCCGTTGATCCGGGAGCGACGAGTGTTCCACCGCGGTGACGAAGTTGCCTGCGGCGAGGCGGTCGAGGGCGTCCTGGATACTGGCAAAGGGTGCACCGTGCACCAGCGCCAAGGCTCCGGCCCAGAACGATTGACCGATGGCTGCGGCGTAGCGGAGCGTCAACGCGTCAAAGGGGCTGAGGAGGTCCATCCGGGCGGCGAGCACGGCCCGGACCGAGTCGGGGAGACCGATCTCGCCGTTTCGTGCCCACACCCACTCGGTCGGCGTCGCCACGATCCGGCCCTCATCGATGAGCTGTTCGAGGAGGTGTGCCAGGAACAGAGGATTGCCATTCGCCATCTGCAGCAGCGGGCCGACCACGTCGCCGGCGAGGGGGCGCCGCCCGGCCAGAGCATTGAGCATCGCCATGGCGTCTTCGGGGTCGAGCGGGCCCAGCCGCAAGACGGCTCCCGGCTCGCCGGCGGCCACGCCCACCGGGTATTGACGCTCCAGGGTCGGTCGCGCAGTGCCAAGGAGAAACAACGGACCGCGGCAGTGGTCGAGGATGTCGTCCACCAGGTCGAGGAGCTTCTCGTCGGCCCAATGCAGATCCTCGACGACGAGAAGTACCGGAGCGAGCCATGACACGCTGTCGAAGTAGTGGCACCACGCCTGGCGGACGTCGCGGTCGAGCTGTTTGGCGTCGGCCCCGTCACCGGGCGCCCCGTGCTCGCGCTGCCGGTTGAGGGTGGTGAGGAGCGCGTCCGCATCACCGGGGAGCTGTCCCATGGCGCGAGCCATCTCGCTGAGCGGGCCGAGCGCGGACTCCTCGCCGAATGGCAGGCAACGGGCCTGGAATACGGTCGGGGGCTTGCGAACATCCATGAGAGAGGCGGTGAGCTCCTCGACGAGCCTGGTCTTGCCGATGCCGGCCTCGCCGATGATCACGGTCAGATGGGGGAACCGGGCGTAGGCAGCGCGTTCATAATCGCTGAGCAACTGGGCGAGCTCGGATTCTCTGCCGAAGATCAGACCGGGCAGGGAAGAGCGGGTGGCGGAGCGCTCGCTTTCGGCCAGGGCGAAGACGTGCACCGGGGCCATGCGACCCCGCAGCGCAAGTTTGCCGCGGTCCTCGAAGGCGTGCAGGGACGAGGCCCGGACGGTGCGTTCGGTGACGAGCACCTCGCCGGGCTCGGCGGCCCCCTGGAGGCGGGCCGCGATGTTCACGGTGTCGGCGGCCAGCGTTCCCAGATCGATGTCACCGCCGGCGGGGACGACGACCTCGCCGGTGTTGACTCCGCAGTGGATGGCGAGCTGCTCCCCATACGCCGGGGCGAGCTGCCGGCTCAGCTTCCGGACGCGCTGGACCAGCGTGGCCGCCGCGGTGAGGGCGCGGTCGGCGTCGTCCTCGTGGGCGTGAGGGACGCCGAAGAGCGCCATGAGGGCATCGCCGGCATAGCGGCCCACGATGCCGCCCAGCTCAGCGACCACGTCGCTGGCTTCTTTGTGGAACTGCTCCGCGATGTCCTGGAGCGACTCGACGTCGAGCCGCTCGCCGAGACCGGAGGCACCGACGAGATCGACGAAGAGGACGGTCGCGATGCGCCGCTCCGCCTCGTGCTCGATGCCGTGCACGCCGGGCAGGTAGCCGCACTGCGGGCACGGTTCATCGACGGGGACTTCCTCTGCCCCGCAACTCGGGCACGGCGGTGCCATACCTCCAGTCTGGGCAGGTGATACACGACCGAGTAGTGGCTTCCGGCCCCATTGGTAGCCGGAGGTGAGGCGCCGGTTGCTAGTCGCGGGGCAGGTCGGGGAGGTGGCGGCGACGGATTGCCATCTCGATGACCGGCCCGGGGGGCTCGCCGTCGGCCTGGGCGTCCTCGAGGATGCGGCGGAGCCGGCTCAGCTGGTGGCGGAGTCGGTCGTTCTCCCGTCGCAGCGCCAGGATCCGGCGCACGCCTTCCAGATTCACTCCGAGGGCGGTCAACTCCTGGATGGCTGCCAGCCGCTCCAGGTCGGCGTCGGAGTAGCGGCGGGTACCCCCCGGCGTCCGGTAGGGCTCGATGAGGCCCTTGCGTTCGTAGACGCGCAGGGTCTGCGGGTGCATGCCCACCATCTCGGCGGCTACCGAGATGATGTACACGGCTTCCTCGCGAGCTGTCACCTCACACCCCCAGGTGCGAGCGCGGATTGTCGCTCGACCCGTCTCTGAGCGCCTCGAGGAGACCTCGCTGTTCATCGGTGAGCTCGGTCGGCACCGCGACCTCGATGGTCACCAGCAGATCACCGGGCCCCTTGTCGGTGTCGACTCCCTTGC
>CAYQZO010000211.1:0-4173 GCA_964421925.1 uncultured Acidimicrobiaceae bacterium | reverse complement strand
ATCTGCGTACCAGTCCTCCTGGAAGCGACGGTGTTGCAATGAGGTGACCCGATCCAGCCAGTCCTGGTTCTCGACGTACCACTCCACGGTGCGGCGGAGGCCGGTGCCGAGATCGACCGAGGGCTCCCAACCGAGGGTGTCCCGGATGTGGGTGATGTCCATCGCATAGCGGTAGTCGTGGCCGGGGCGGTCCTCGACGAAGGTGATCAGCTCCCGGGACGTGCCCGGCTCGTTACCCACGACGTCGTCCAGATGGTCGAGGACCAGGGTCACCAGCTCCAGGTTGGTGGCCTCGGCCCCGCCACCGATGCAGTAGGTCTGGCCGGTCTCACCCTTGTCGAAGGCGATGCGGAGGGCGGCGGCGTGGTCGTCGACGAACAGCCAGTCCCGCACGTTGGCCCCCTCCCCGTACACCGGGACCTTGTCCCCCTCCAGGGCGCGGCTGATCACGACCGGGATCAGCTTCTCCGGGAACTGGTAGGGCCCGTAGTTGTTGGTGCAGTTGGTGATGACGAAGGCCAGGCCGTAGGTCTCGCCCCAGGCGCGCACGAAGTGGTCGCTCGCCGCCTTGGAGGCGGCATAGGGGCTGTTGGGGGCGTAGGGGCTGGTTTCGGAGAACTTGCCATGGTCGTCCAGGGTGCCGAACACCTCATCGGTGGAGACATGGAGGAAGCGACGGCCCGGATCCTCACCCCAGGCAAGTGAGGCTTCCTGGAGCAGCACGGTGGTGCCCACCACGTTGGTGGTGACGAAGGCCATGGGGTCGACGATCGAGCGGTCGACGTGGCTCTCGGCGGCGAGGTGCATCACCCCGACCGGATCATGCTCCTCGAACAGGCTGCGCACCAGGTCGCGGTCGCCGATGTCTCCCTCGATCAAGGTGAAGCGCGGGTGCTCCGCAAGATCTTCGATCGTCGTTCGGCTGCCCGAGTAGGTGAGGGCGTCGAGAGCGACGACGCGTCGTTCGGGCCACGCGTCGACGAGGTGCCGGGCCAGGTTGGAGCCGATGAAGCCGGCCGCACCGGTGACGATCACCGAGGGGGAAGAGTGCGCCATCGCCCGGTCGAGTGTAGGGGGAAAGGAGTGGACATCCTGAGGTGGATATCGGCGGGTCTCGCGGCAACCTGAGCGAGCAGCTAGCTCACTTGGTCCGCACCGAGCGCGCGGTGCGGCGCCGGTCGATGATCCGGTGTGCCCGGCCAACGAGCAAGCGCCACGGGTAGGGCCCGGGCGTGTCTGGGTCGTGGTAGTCGAGGACGACCTCCGGTGGGAAGGCGGCGTGCCAGATCCGCGCCATGCCCTCCCGGGCGCGACCTCGGCCGAGCAGGGGGAGCAGCGCCTGCCGGCGGTGGTGCCTCACCTGGCTGAGTCGGCCCTGGAGGCGGTCTTGCTCCGGCCACAGCGTCCGCCAGGCCGCGGCCCGCCAGCCCGTGACCTCCGGTGTGGCCGGAGGATCGAGGTCGAGCGCTTCGTATGTGGCCTGCAACGTCAGGTAGGCGGGGACCTCGAGCCCTTCATCGTGGAGGAAGTCGTCGATGAACTGCCAGTCCAGGTCCTCCCGGTCGACGATGCGCACCAGGTCGACCAGCCCGAGGAGCCGGGCGAAGCGGTCCTTCAAGACGTGGAACAGGAACAGGATGAGCGAGGACTCGGGGTCGAGCACCCGCACCTTGCCATCTGCGGGGGTGGCCAGATCGGTGCAGCGGGCCCAGATCTGATCGGTGCCCCGGGTGGGGATTCCTAGCTTCAACGGGTCGACGTGGAGGTCGACCGAGACACGTCCCGGCCCCCACAGCTGCACCGACTGCATCCCGGCTTCGATGACGGCTTCGTAGAGCCTTCCCCGCATCGGGTGGTCGGGCTCGACGAGGGCGACGCACTCTTCGAGCCGGTCGAGGTGGGTCGGGGAGAGCAGCAGGTCCACGTCCACGCAGGGGCGTGCACCGGGACCGTCGTACCAGCGAGCCTCGGCGGTCACGCCCTTGATGGCGGCTACGTCGATGCCGGCCCGATCGAAGCGGTTGCCCAGTTCCTCCATTGCCTCCCACATGCCCAGATGACGCTGCCGAATGTCGAGGTTCTTCCGGGCGAGCGCGACTTTGGAATCCGGGGAGAGTTCGAGGTCACCGGCGCGGACCGCAGACCACAGCAGCCCGGTCATGCGGTGTTCCCGGGCGGATCGCAACAGCCCTGACTCGTCCTCGGCCGCCCGAGGCCGCCGAGCTGCGGCCAGGTCGAGCAACGAAGGATCAGGCCGACTCATCGTCCGGCTACCCGTCCGGGTTGCTGCTGTTGGCTACCCGATTCGCCGGTTTGCCGCGGCGTCTGTCCGCGTCGATGACCCGGTCCCACCGTTCGGCGACGGGTGCGCTTCGCCGGTGCTGGTCTTGGTGTTGGTCCTGGTGCCAGTGCCATCACCGCCGCTGGCGCCCGCCGGTGCCATGTTGAGCACTTGGATGGTGGGGACTGCCCAGACCGCCCCCGCAATCGCAGCGCCGCGCTTCAGCGCCTCTCTCCGCGTGATGCCTGATGCCATAGCCTCCCCCTGCGGGCGTAGCTGCACATTACACAACGGAGCGTTCTCGGCAAACCACTCTTGGTAGCATCCGGGCGGGGATGGAACACTCGACCTTCATCGGACCGGCACCCGCACACGTCCTCGAAGAGGAGGCGGCCAGCGACGTGCTGCTCTTTGACCGCGACAGGGACAGGTTCGTGTCCCTCAATGCCACCGCCGCCGACGTGTGGCGTCTCGCCGACGGCGAGCACACGTTGGGTCAGATCGTAGATCTCCTCGCCTCCTCCTATGACGTCGGTCCCGATTCGATCCGCGACGACGTGGAAGGCATTGTCAGCGACCTGGTGGACAAGAAGCTGCTCCAGATCCGCCCAGGCCCATGAGCACCGGCTGGGTGCAGCACCCCTGGGCGACCGATCTCAGTGTCGAAGTGCTCGGAGTCGGCTGCCGGGTGCGAAGCACCGACCTCGAGCTCGGCCGCACCCTCGGCGAGCTGCTCCACGTTTTCCCCAAGACGTCCCGGCGTGCCGACGTCACGCTGTCGGTGATCATCGAGCGAGACCGGTATCAGGTGTTCGATCGGGGGATGGTCCGCATCGGTGACGGCGACCGAGATCGCGCCCTGATGACGGTGATGCGGGTGGTCAACTCCGAAGCGATCAATCGCTCTGCCTTCTTCTCAATCCATGCCGGTGCGGTGGCTCGTGACGGCCGGGTCGTTGCGTTCCCCGGTCCATCGGGAACAGGCAAGTCGACCTTCGCCGCCGCTTGCCTCGGCGTCGGCTTCGATTACGTCAGCGATGAAGCGCTCGCCATCGACCCGGCGACGAAGGCGGTGATCCCCTACCCCAAGCCGCTGTGGTTGTCCAAGAAGGCGCGCACCCTCGTCGGCATGGGGGAGCCGCAGTACCGGGTGCGGCGTCGCTTCAAGTCGCCCGTCCTTCCGTCAGAGCTCGGAGCGGCTCCGGCCGAGCCGCCGCTGCGCACGTCCGATGTCATCATCCTCTACGACGCTGACGGTCCCGCCAAGCTGGAACCACTCGACCCGAACGTGATCGCCAAGGAGCTGTTGCGGGGGGCGTTCCGCCGCTACGAGCGAGCCGAACCATGGTTCCGGCTGGTCGCCGACCTGTCCCGCACCACCCGGGGTTGGCGCCTCAGCTACCACGACCCGACCGAGGCCGCCGCCCTCTTCGCTGCCTCGCTGTAGAAACCAGTCGACACGGACCGCACACAGCGACTACTATCTGCAGCGGGGTGGGAGGGGAATGGAAGATCTTGAACGCATTGCGGCGCTCGAACAGGCATTGCGCGACGCCACCGGGCAACGGGACGCTGCCGAGCGACGCGCCGCCCGCCAGGGTGAGCAGGCCGAGACCTGGCAGCAACGCGCCGAGGAACGCGACCGGCAGATCGAGGAGCTGACCGCACAGCTCAAACAGGCGCGCAGCGTCGGCGGCTGGTTCGCCGCCCGCCTGGGCCGGGGCCCGGCGGCACCGGCCCGCAGGGCACAACCCGCCGGCTTTGCCGCCCCCGTCGAGACCTCACGACGCCGCGTCACCTTCCCCACCGTCAAGGTGGCGGCGCTGGTCGACGATCCCCTGCTCAGGACGATCCTCGCCGAGACCCACGTGCTGTCCATCGAGAACGATCTC
>CAYQZO010000210.1:0-4191 GCA_964421925.1 uncultured Acidimicrobiaceae bacterium | reverse complement strand
CACCTCTGCCTCGGCGCGGTCGCCGACCAGATCGAGCACCCGCTGGGCCAGTTCTTTGCTCATCCGCGCACCCCCACCCGCACGTTGGTGAAGCGGCCCGGTGACGCCGAGTGCCCCGTGTGGGCCACCTGCATCGGCTGTCCCTTGCCGCAGTTCGGCGTCCCCCAGTGCACCCACTCGTCCTCGCCGGCGAGCCGGTCGAGCGAGCCCCAAAACACGGGGCCGATGCCGGTGTAGGTGGGGTTCTTCACCATCTTGCCGAGCTTGCCGTCCTTGATCTCCCAGCCGATCTCACACCCGAACTGGAAGTTGAGCCGCTTGTCGTCGATGGACCAGGAGCGGTTGGTGGCCATGTACACGCCCTTCTTGGTGTCGGCGATGATCTCTTCGAGCGAGGAGTCCCCGGGGAGCAAGCCGACGTTGGTCATCCGCACCATGGGGAGCCGGTTGTAGCCGTCGCCGCGCACCATCCCGCCCGGGGGAAGCCCGGCGATCGCCGCCGAGTCCCGGCCGGAGAGCACCCCCACCCACACCCCCTCCCGGGTGATGTCGACGCGCTGGGCCGGGGTGCCCTCGTCGTCGTAGCCGAAGGTGCCGAGCGCCCCCGGCAGGGTGGCGTCGGCGGTGATGTTCATCAGCGGCGAGCCGAACTGGAAGGCGCCGAGCTTGTCGAGATCGAGGTGGGAGGTCCCGGCGAAGGCGGCCTCCCAGCCCAGAATGCGGTCGAGCTCGATGGCGTGGCCGACCGACTCGTGGATCTGCAGGGCGAGCTGAGAGCCCTCCAAGATGAGGTCGGTCTCCCCTTCCTCGAGCTCATCGGCGGTGAGCAAGGCCACCGCCTCCTCGGCGATGGGGCCGGCATGGGCGGGGAAGTCCCAGCCCCGGATCACCTCGTACCCGCCGGTCTCGTACTGCCCGAACGACTGCGGGTAGGAGCGGCGCTGGGTCTCTCCTTCCCCGATGGCGGTGGCGTCCATGCCCCCGCCCGACTCCACCAGATGCTGATGGATCCGGTGTCCCTGGGAGGAGACGAACCACTTCTCGGTGTCGTAGAAGGTGAGATTGCCGGTGGCGATGGCGATCCCCTCCACCTCCTGCATGGTCTTGGTCACTCCGATGAGCAGGTCGACCTTCTCGGACTGGGCCACGGCGAAGGGATCTTCCTGGAACGGGGTCTCGTAGTGGTCGTCGACGACGGGCACGTCGGCGAACTCGAGCGGAGCCCCGGCGACGAGTGCGCTCGCCTTGGCGATCTCGGCGGCACGCTCCCCGGCCGGCCCGGCCTGTTCCGGATCGGCGGTGGCAAAGAACCCCCACGACGAGCCGACCAGCGCCCGCACCCCCACCCCGGTCGGCTCGGAGTGGGAGATCGACTCGACCGCCTGGTTCTGCACGGAGATGGACTCCTGCCTGCCGACCACAACCCGGGCGTCGGCGTAGGCGGCGCCGGCGGCCAGGGCGCCCTCGACTGCTGCTGATGCGATGTCAAACATGGGCACGGACAGTAGCCGACGGCCCGGTCCCGGGATCCGCGGCCCGTGCCCGGCGAACTAGCCTCAGCAGTCCATGACGGACACCCCGCCTGGTGCTCAACAGGACGACAACGACGGCCACGCCTGGCTGAACAGGGCCACCGTCAACGGTGCCCTCCTGGTCGGCTTCGGGCTCCTCGTGCTCATGTTCCCGGATGCCTCGAGGCCGATCCTGCGCTACGGATTTGGCGCGGCCCTGGTCCTGTTCGCGGGATCCGAGCTCTTCTCCTACTTCACCAGCCGCACCGATCGCCCGAGGTCGGTGTACCGGCTTGTTTCCGCAGGGCTCGCCGCCGCCGCCGGGGTCGGCCTGTGGGTTTCGCCCGGCGAGACCACCCGCGTCATCGAGGTCGTCATCGGGATCTGGCTGATCCTGCGCGGCCTCACCATCATCAGCAGGGCGGTCGGCGACGAGGAGATCGACAACCTGGTCCCCATCTTCCGCGGTGTCATCTACGGCGGGGTGGGTGTGGCGATGTTCTTCGCCGGGGACTTCCTCATCGACACCCTCCTCGTGGTCGCGGCGGTCCTCGCTCTGGTCAGCGGGCTGATCATGATCGGCTACGGCATCCAGCACTCCTCGGAGGAGGCAGACGCGCTCGACGCCGGGGGCGTCGTCGCCATCGTGGGTGCCTGGCTCGACGACCGCGAGCTCGGCGAGGCCAAGCGGGTGGAAGTCGCCGACTCGCTCTACTTCGAAGAGCCGGACCAGCTCCACAAGTTCACGTCGTACGGGGTGATGCTCGTCCTGTCGGTTTCGATCGCCACCCTCGCCATCCTGCAGGACTCGACGGCCGTCGTCATCGGCGCCATGCTCATCGCGCCCTTGATGACCCCGATCATGGGCACCGCAGCCGCCATCGTGAACGGCTGGAGAGGCAGAATGATCAGCTCGCTGATCCTGGTGGCGGTCTCGGTCGGGGTGGCGATCGTGGTGGCGTGGATCATCGCCACCTGGGCACCCGCCCTCGTTCCCTTCGGGCAGAACAGCCAGATCACGTCCCGGGTTTCACCGACGCTGCTGGACATGGCGATCGCGTTGGCCGCAGGTGCGGCCGGCGCCTATGCCACCGTCGACGACCGGGTGTCGAGCTCGCTGCCCGGTGTCGCCATCGCGGTCGCCCTGGTGCCGCCCCTCGGCGTCGTGGGCGTGGCCCTGCAAGCCGATCTGTTCGACGATGCCCTCGGCGCCTTCCTGCTGTTCTCGACCAACTTCGTGTCCATCATCCTCGCCTCGGTGGTGATCTTCATCGCCACCGGGTTCTCTCCGGTCAGGAGGTTCATCGACCAGCGTGACCAGGTCATCAACGTGCTCGGCACGGTCGTGGTCGGCGCCCTGCTCATCATGGTCCCGCTCGGTCTGACGGGAGCGTCGATCATCAACTCCGCCACCGATCAGGAGAAGGCGCAGAACACGGTGCAAGCATGGGTCGACCAGAGCGATACCCTGGAGCTCGGCTCGGTAACCATCGACGGCGATACCGTTGAGATCAACGTGGGAGGGACGGGCCCCCTGCCCCCGTTCGACGACCTCGAGTCGGAGCTGAGCGAGGAGCTTGGTCAACCCGTCACCGTCGAAGTCGACTACTTCCAGACGGCGCGATACACCTACACGCCCGATGGTGGCCTGCAAGTCACCGAGCCCAATTCGAGCCCCTAGGAGCCACGGCTTGAACGAGATCACCGACGACACCGAACGGAGCTGGTACCGGATCTGGTTCCCCCGCCTCGCCGTTGCCACCGTGCTCGTACTCGCCGTGGGTTTCGGCACGACGTGGGTGTTCGGGTCGACCTACGAGTTCCTGATCACGCTCATCATCGCCTTCTTCCTTGCCTTTGCCCTGCTCCCCGCCGTCGACTGGCTATCCAGAAAGGGTTGGAGACGCGGCGCCGCCGCCGGCGTGGTCATGCTGGGCGGGGGCGTCATCTTCGCCGTGTTCGCCGCCGCCATCGGGAAGGTGTTCATCGATCAGCTCATCAGCCTCGTCCTCGCCATTCCCGACATGGCGGACACCGTCGTGGACTGGCTCAACACCAACTTCGATCTCAACCTCAACATCGAAGACCTCGGGATCGAGACCACCGACATCGCCACGTTTCTGCGCGATCAAGGGACCAGCATCATCGGCGGGGTCCTCGGGTTCACGAGCTCGATCCTCGGCTTCGTGTTCCGCATGCTCACCGTGGCGTTGTTCCTGTTCTACATCCTCGCCGACACGCCGAAGCTGCGGGCCACGCTCTTCCGCTTCCTGCCTCCCGAGCAGCAGCACACCGCCGACGCCATCACCACCGTGACGATCGACAAGGTCGGCGGCTGGGTGGATTCCCGCGGCGGGCTCGCCGCCATCTCGGCCGCCTACCACTTCTTCCTGTTCCTCATCATCGACCTCCCCTATCCCTTCGCGCTCGCCCTGTGGGTGGGCGTCGTCTCCCAGTTCATCCCCACCGTGGGCACGTACATCGCGGGAGCGGTGCCGGTCCTCATCGGGCTGGTGAGCGGCGACCCGTGGGATGCGTTGTGGGTGGTCATCGGCATTACCGTCTACCAGCAGATCGAGAACTACCTGGTGTCACCAAAGATCACGGCAAACACGATGGACCTGCACCCGGCAGTGGCGTTCGGCTCGGCGATCGTCGGGGCAAGCCTGCTCGGCGGGCT
>CAYQZO010000209.1:1153-4193 GCA_964421925.1 uncultured Acidimicrobiaceae bacterium | reverse complement strand
ATTACTTAGTAACAGTATAGGACAAAGTCTGATTCCCTGTCTAGAGCCCCGTCGTTCGTGTTTAGAACCGCCTCTGAGACGGTCCCAGACACGAACGACGCTCAGGAACGAGGGGTGGGAATGCGCACGCCCGGCCGGGGGCGTTCGTTGCGCACCTCCTGGCGGAAGCGGAACAGCTCGGCGGGCCGTCCCCCGGTGGACGGGGCCCGGGTGCCGGTGCCCTCGACCAGCTTGCCCTGTTCCACCAGGCGGCGGAAGTTCTGCTTGTGGATGCGCACCCCGGTGAGTGCCTCCACGGTGCGCTGCAGCTGGGTGAGGGTGAAGGTGTCGGCCATCACCTCGAACACCACGGGTCGGTAGGTGAGCTTGCCGCGAAGCCGGCTCAGTGCGGTGGCGGCGATGCGGCGGTGGTCGAAAGCGAGCTCGTGTCCGGTGTCGAGCCCGGCGGGGGAGGGCAGGCCGCGGTCGGCGAAGGCTTCGCCGACCAGGTCGGCCTCGTACAAGAGCTCGTAGCGCTCCAGGGCACGGATGGGGTCCCAGGGAACGCCGTCGAGGCCGAAGGTGACCTGAACCCTGCCCAGGCGCTCGTCGTCGCCGTCCGCCCAGCGGCGCATGGCGGGGACGATGTGGTCGGAAAGCACCGGGGGCGGGCCGTCGCGATGGTCCTCCCAGGGGAGGAGGTCGTACCAGTCGTGCCACGCCGCCCCGGGGGACGGCTGGGCCTCGCCGACCAGTGCGAGGTAGGCGACCGACAGGTGGCGACGCTCGCCGGCACCGCGATACCGGTGCAGATCGCCGAAGGTGTACAGCTGCTCGGCGTAGCCGAGCTCGAGGCCGGTCTGGTCGCGCACCCAGCGTCGCAGCCCGAGCTCCAGGGTGGAGTCGTCCTGGAGGGGGCCGGTGGGCAGGGCAGACCGCCCGTCCTCGCGTTCCACGGTGAGGATGCGCGGCTCCTCCTCGGTGACCGCAGCGATGACGGCGTCGAGGCTCAGGGTGAGCTCTGGTTCCACGCCCTGATGCTATTCAGACGCCCATTACCGACCACAACCGCCCTCCCGGTGGGGAGGGCGGTTGTCTGGTTGGTGTCCGGAAGGGGACCCAGAGGATGTTCTCCTCTTCTATCGGCAGATCGACCCGGTCGCGATCAGGGCCGATCGTCCCATTCCCTTGTTCGGCAAGGACTATGGGCCGGCGACTCCCTCGGACTAGTTACCGATCGTTGGTGGCCCGCGGGCACGGGGTGCGTCGCTTCCAGTGCCCTCGATGCCGGGTACGCTCGGCGGGTGCGACCAATCCTCCTGGTGGCTGTGGCCGCCCTCGTCCTCGCGGCCTGCTCGGGCGACACCGAGGAGTCCACCACCGTCCCCGCTGCTCGATCCACCACCTCCACGGTGGTCACGACGACGACCACCGGGCCCGCGGCGACCCCGACCACTCCCGCGACGACCACCACCAAGCCCGAACCGGTGCCCGCCGGACAGATCGTCATCGAGGCGTTCAAGGTGCCCGCCGGCTCCCGCCCCCACGACGTCGCTCCGGCCGCCGACGGCGGCGTCTGGTACACCGCCCAGGGATCGGGCCGCCTCGGCTGGCTGGATCCGGGGACCGGCGAGGTCGTCGAGATCCCCCTCGGCGCCGGTTCCGCACCCCACGGCGTGATCGTCGCCGCCGACGGCACCCCGTGGGTCACCGACGGAGGCCTCAACGCCATCGTCGCCGTCGACCCGGCCACCCGGGAGGTCAGCGTCTTCCCCCTCCCCGCCGACCGACCCAACGCCAACCTGAACACCGCCGCCTTCGACGGGGAGGGCCGGCTGTGGTTCACCGGGCAAGGCGGCGTCTACGGCGTCCTCGACCCGGCGACCGGTGACATGGAGGTGTTCGATGCGCCGCGGGGGAGAGGTCCGTACGGGATCGCGGCCACGCCCTCGGGGGATGTCTACTACGCCTCGCTTGCCGGCAGCTATGTCGGGCAGCTCGCCGCCGACGGCAGCGTCACCGTGCTCGAGCCCCCCACCCCGAACCAGGGCGCCCGGCGGGTCTGGTCGGATTCGCATGACAAGATCTGGGTGAGCGAGTGGAACGCCGGAGCGGTCAGCCGCTACGACCCGGCGACGGGTGCCTGGGCCACCTGGCCGCTCCCCGGCCCCCGGCCGCGGGCATATGCGGTGTACGTTGACGAGACCGACTCGGTGTGGCTGTCGGACTTCGGGGCCAACGCCCTGGTCCGCTTCAACCCGAGCACGGAGACCTTCGACGTTTTCCAGCTGCCCAGCGACCCAGGAGACGTCCGCCAGCTCCTGGGACGACCCGGCGAGGTGTGGGGGGCCGAGTCGGCGGCCGATCAGCTCGTCGTGGCTCGCGCTAGCGGGAGCGCTTGAACCAGCCCTTGATCGTCGCCCACAACGAGGCGAAGAAGAGGCGGACCCCCTTGACCTCACCGGCGGCGATCTCGTGCGCCGCCTCGGGGGTCTCCGCCACCAGCTTGGCCTCGATGCAGTCGGCGAATTCGCCGATGAGCCGGTTCGACATCTCCTGGAGGATGGAGGACCGGCCGAACTGGGCCACCGGCCCGGAGAGGGTGATGTCGGCGTCGATGTTGATGTGGCTCCCGCCGTTGCGTCCCTCGATGGCGTAGTCGACCTGGACCAGGCCGACGCTGCCTCCCCCTTTGTCCACGCCTTTGCCCTTGACGCTCCCCGTCATGGTGTCGTGGTCGTTCTCCACCGTGCACTCCCCGAAGAAGTCGGCGTTCATCGGGCCGAGCTTG
The DNA here is from genome assembly GCA_964421925.1 of uncultured Acidimicrobiaceae bacterium. Taxonomy (GTDB): domain Bacteria; phylum Actinomycetota; class Acidimicrobiia; order Spongiisociales; family UBA5794; genus JACZST01. Next base: position 1,423 of record CAYQZO010000209.1, on the reverse strand, counting down.
GCGCTCACGTTGCCCTCGTAGACGCCATCGCCCTTGTCGTCGGTGAGCTCGGCACCGGGGAGGCAGCGGGACAGCTCGGGAACGTTGCAGAACAGCTTCCACACCTGGTCGGGGCTGCGCTCGACGTAGATCTCCTGGGTGATCTTCATGAGCTCACGGTGAGGAAGCGCGCCGGGTCGGACTCGAAGCTGTGCTGGCACCCGGGGGCGCAGAAGTAGTAGGTCGCGCCCTCGTGCTCGGTGACCCAGCGGGCGTCGGGCACCGTCACCG
>CAYQZO010000209.1:0-1143 GCA_964421925.1 uncultured Acidimicrobiaceae bacterium | reverse complement strand
CCGTCATGCCGCACCCCGGGTCGAGGGCGGTCTCGGCGGGCGATTCGACCTCGACGCCGGCCGCGCCCGCCAACCCACCCGAGGTACGCACCGCCACCAGCTCGGCGAGCACGGCAACGGCGATCTCGGAGTGCTGAATCGGCCCGAGGTCGACGCCGGCCGGGGTGTGGATTCGGCGCAGGTCGTCGTCCTGGTAGCCGCGATCGCGCAGGTAGCCGAGGACGGACTCACCGCGTTTGCGGGACGCCACCAGCCCGATGTAGCCGGCGGCCGTGGCCAGGGCCGCCTCCAGGGCGGGCTCGTCGGCGTGGCCCTGGGTGGCGACCACCACCGCGGTGGCCTCGTCGATGCCGGCGTCGGCCAGCGCCTCGATGGAGTCGTCGCCGATCACCGTCGACCGCCAGTCCATGGCGGTGAGCAGCTTGTCGAGCAGGCCGACCGCCGGCGACCCACCGACCACGACCACATGGGGCGAGGGCAGTACCGGTTCCATGAACACCTCCAGCGCTCCTTCCGAGGAACAGGAGATGGGGACGGTGATCACGCCCTCGCGCCCCGAGCCGTCCAGCTCCTCGGCGGGCCCAAGGTACATGAGCAGTGGCTCCCCGTCCTTGATCACCCGCTTCGCCTCCCGCACCACCGCGGGCTCGGCGCAGGCACCACCGATCCAGCCGTGCACCGTCCCGTCCGGCTCGATCAGGGCGCTGCCGCCCTGCTTGCCCGACGACGGCCCCCGTGACCAGACGACCGTCGCCACCACGTAGGGGCGGTGGCGACGGTGCAGGTCGGTGGCAAGCTCGAGGAGCTCGCGGTTCATTCCATCAGCCTCCGGCGCTCTGCATGGCCTGCCACACCCGGTCGGGCAGCACCGGCATGTCGATGTTGCGCACGCCCGTGTGCGCCAGGGCATCGATGACCGCGTTCACGTAGGCGGCGGGCGAGCCGACCGTGGCCGACTCTCCGACCCCCTTGGCGCCGATGGGATGGTGCGGTGACGGGGTCACCGCCTCCCCGAGCTCGAAGCGGGGGGTCTCCCATGCGGTGGGGATCAGGTAGTTGTCGAAGTGGGCGCCGATGCAGTTGCCGTCCTCGTCGAAGGTGATCCATTGCATGTTCGACATGGCGAAGCCCTCGGCGAGGCCG
>CAYQZO010000208.1:0-4208 GCA_964421925.1 uncultured Acidimicrobiaceae bacterium | reverse complement strand
AGGAGAGCTCGAAGGCGCGCCCCACCACCGCGGTCAGACCCAGGGCCACGGTGATGGCGACCAGGGCGAGGATCAAGGGGACACCGGCGGCGACCACCGCACCGAAGACCACGATGAGGATCAGGATGGCGATGGGCAGGCCGAAGGCCTCGCCCCGCATCAGCGTCTGCTGGGCGAGGTCGTTGAACTCGTTGTAGACGCTGCCGTCACCAAGCGTGGTGATCCGGAACCCGTCTTCCTGGGCGGCGTCGAGGGTGGCGATGAGCGGCACCACCACATCCGCTGCCTCCCCGTCGGCGTCGAGGGTGACGTGGATGAGCGCCACGGTGCCGTCGGCGGACACGAGGCCCGGCACCTCGTCGCGGTAGCTCATCGCAGCGAGGACGTGGTCGGTGGCGCGGATGTCGGCGGTGAGGGTGTCGACCTTGGCCACGAAGGCGGGGTCCTCGACGGTGAGGCCGTCGGCTTCGACCACGACGAGCTCCACGTACGTTTCTGCGGTCTGCGCCGCGTGTTCCGCGATCAGGTCGTCGGCGTTCTGACTCTCGGTGGACACCAGGAGGCGGTCCTCGTTGCTCAGGACGTCGCCGAGCGAGCTCGCAAAGACGACGCCGGCGGCGATGACGACCACCCACACCAGGATCGTCCACCACGGGTGGCGGGCCGCGATCCCGGCGAGACGGCCGGTGAAGCCGGAAGTGTGCATGGTGCCTCCCCTCGCGCCTCGAACCGGGACCCGGGCCTTCGGTGCTGCGCTGCGTTCGGGCGCGGCAACTCCGAGGGCCCGGCTGGCCCGGTTACGGCCAGGTTCCCGGGTCGGCGCCGCCGCCGCTAGGGCACAAGGTCCCCGATCTCGACGATCGCGCCGCCGCCGGCCGGGTACGCGGCGGGCGGGCGGCCGATACATGAGCCCCCGTGACCACTCTCTGAATTCGAAACCACTCTTTGTGGTTGCATGTGGAGCGACATCGTGTAGTGTTGGCCTGTAGGGATCTGTCAATGTGTGGGGGCCATCGCACATGAAACCGTCGCTTCGACTTCTCGCCATCTTCGTCCTGCTCGTGAGCGGACTTCCGCTGCTCACCGCGGCGGGGAACAGCGACCAGGCGCGTGCCGACCATCAGCGCATCGTGGATTTCTGGACTCCGGAGCGAGTCGCGCAGGCGGTGCCTCGCGACTTCGTGCTGGATCCCGCAACCGGCCGGGTCGTGCCCACTCCGGGCAAGCCGGGCGGGACGCCCGGCGGGGGCAACGGCGGAGGCGGCGGGGGCGACTCGACCGTGGTGAGCGGAGCATCCTGGAATGGGGGCGGCGAGATCGACGGCGCTTCGGGCAAGGTCCTGTTCGCCATGGATGGCTCCTACTGGGTGTGTTCGGCAACGGTCATCGACGACGGGGACGGAGGGAGCAACGGCTCCGCCATCATCCTCACCGCCGCCCACTGCGTGTACGACGAGGCCAACCTCGCCTTCGCCACCAACTGGATGTTCGTCCCCGATTACGACTCTTCTCCGGTCCCGCTCGACACCGCCGGCACCTTCTGCGGGTCCACCGCCTACGGGTGCTGGTCTCCAGTGGCGATGGCGGTCCACACCGGCTACGCACACGCCGGAAGCTTCGGCAACGCCCTCGCATACGACTTCGGGGTGGTGCGGGTCGGTGCCGGCGGACACTCCGGATCCGCCGAGCTGGACCAGGTCGTCATCGAGCAGGGGTTCGACTTCTCGGGCCCGGCCGCGCTCGACGGTTCGCTCGACGGTCACGCCTTCGGGTATCCGGCCGAGAAGAAGTGGAACGGCTCTGACCTCATCTACTGTTTCGGTCCCATCGATGGTGACCCCTACAACTCGGAGGACACCTATCGCCTCAACGAGTGCAAGCTCAACGGCGGGTCTTCGGGCGGTCCCTGGTTGGCCCCGTTCGCCGAGGGCACCGGGGCGGGGGTGGTGATCTCGGTCAACTCCTACGGCTACCGGGGTGTGAACGCGATGCACGGGCCCTTCCTCAACGGCGACACCCAATTGGTGTATCAAGCTGCGCAGGGATCGGGTGGGGTAGTCCCCGTACCGTGACGTAGAGATAGCGGTCCGAAGACCTCCGAACGAGGACCCGCTCGCACCTGTCCGCCGCACGCTCCGAGATCGGCGACTAGGGTCAGTGTTTCGCGGCGCGACTAGTTCCGCCGCGATCGGCGACGAACGTCCGGGGGAATTCGTTCGTCGACCCCGAGGCCGAGGCGGGTAGGAGGGGGAAACTGCGATACGGGCCTACCCGCCCCGAGCCCTGATTCGGGGCGCCGCTCAGAGTGGTGGAGCTTCTCTCTCTCCGGCGGTCTCGATGGGCGACATCACCTGGCCTTTTGAGAACGCTTGGATCACCCGTGCATATTGACGACGCTGGCCAAGGCGGGTGCCGCAAGTACCAACAGGAACAGCACCGTCAGCGTCACGAACGTCGCGATTCGACGCATCTTTGTCTCCCTTGCCTGCCTTCTGCTTGGCGCCACATTGACAACGGAATCTCTCCGGAGTGTCTCGGGTGCGTCGCCATCGGCCCCCCGACCATGCGCTCACTCTCCAATCGTCGCCCGGCTCGCCAAGCGACGCCTTCCCTGAAAGTCAACGGCTGCCCCGGGTTTCGAGCCGCAGCCCTTTACCGCGCAGGGCCGCGATGTCCCGCCGGACGGTCGCCGCGCTCACGCCAACCGCGTCGGCCAGATCGTCGATGCGGGGGGCGGCGTTCTGGGCCTGGGCTTCGTCGACCAAACGCACCAGCCGCCGCCGTCTTCGCTCGACCTTGTCTTCTTCGTCGTAGTCGAGCGGTTCGGTGACGGTCCAGGCAACGTCGATCCAGTCGTCGTCGCGCAGCGTGCGGCCACCGGGCACGTCGGCTCGGGGGAGGGAGGCGACGACCGTGGTGGGCCAGGCGCGGGTTCCCGCGTCGCGGATCGCCCGGTGTTCGGGGACGGTGAAGGCGAGCTCGGCGAGCTCGGGGTCGAGCCCGTCGATCACCCGGTCGAGCAGCCGGGTCGCCCGGCGCAGGGCCTCTTCGGCGTCACCGCGCTCACCGAGAGCGGTCGCCGCCCGGTAGCGGATGAACCAGGCGACGTAGGGCTGCTCGACGTCTCCGGTGAGCAAGGTGGTGGCGAGGCGGGCCCGGCGCAGGGCTTCAGCGGCGTCCCCCTCCTCGAGGGCCACCCGGGCCGCCAGCGTTTCGACGGTGGGGAGGACGTCGTCGAGCGAGAGGGCCTCGCAGATGAGCCTGGCCTCGTCGATGAGCCCGGCGGCAGCCTCCAACCGTCCCGCGTCGAGCTCGATCTCGGCGCCCTGCCGCAGCAGATGGACCTCGACCCAGCGATGCTTGCCGCCGGCGAGCAGCTCCAGACCGGTTCCGACGCGTTCTCGGGCGAGGTCGAGCTCGCCGCGGCGGCGGGCGATGGCGCCGAGGTGCTCGAGGCAGAACGCCTCCCCCCAGGGGTGGCCGGCATCGCGAAAGAACTCGAGCGCGAGGTTCAGATCGTGTTCTGCCCCGGTGTCACCGAGCACCAGGTGGCGCACCCCGGCGGCGTTGGCGCGGACGAGCGCGGCGCCTTCGGCATCGCCGATGGCGGAGAACACCGATGCCGCCTCGCCGTAGCGATGGAGGGCGTCTCCGAGCCGGCCCTCCACGTAGAGGGCGTTGCCCATGTTGAGCAGGGTCACCCCCTCGCGGCGTCGATACCCGATCTCCCGGCTCAGCGCCAGCGTCTGCTCGTAGCGCTCGACGGCGCCGGCCACGTCGCCCTGTTCCATCTGCACGACTGCGAGCTCGCCGGCCGCCTCGATGACGCCGCGCCGGTCGCCGAGCTCCTCATAGGCGGACAGGGCCGCCTCCAGCTCGTCGCGTGCCTCGTCGTAGCGCTGCAACGCCGACAAGACGTTGCCAAGATCGGTGCGGGCGCCCGCCTCCTGGAACGGGTCGACGCCGAGCACGGCGACCGCTTCGACCAGATGGGACACCGCCTCCTCGGCGCGACCCGACCGGCTGAGCAGGAGCCCGAGGGCCCGCCTCAGTTCCCCCACCTCGGTGGGCGGTCCGCCGGTGGCCAGCGCCCCCTCGGCGAGGGCGATGGCCTCTTGATGGTGGCCCTCGCGTCCCAGCAGCCGGACGCGGCGCCTGGTTGCTTCCAGCTGCTCGGAGCGCGACCCGGCGGCGACCTGCATCCGGTC
>CAYQZO010000207.1:0-4238 GCA_964421925.1 uncultured Acidimicrobiaceae bacterium | reverse complement strand
AAGCTGCTGGCCACCGACTTCCCCACCGCCTTCTCTCAGTTCGCGCCTCAGGGCCGCCACCTGCTCACCGCGGCCGCGACAGAGTGGGGGGTGGCGCAGCGACGGATCTCCGGTGAGCTATACCCGTTGTTCCTTGCCAACCAGCGGCGCGGGCTGCGCAGCGGGTTCGACGCCGGTGACCTCTCCCCGTACACACCTCTGCTGCTCGGCGCCGGCCTCTACGAGCGGATGTTCGAGCGCCGCGACCTGCCCAACCGGCGCTCCTACGGCGTGAGCCTGCTCGTCGACGGGTCGGCCTCGATGCTCCAACCCCGGCCCCTTCCGGGAGCCCGGAAACGGCCCTGGGCCCTGGCCGCGGCCATCCTCGGCGCCTGGACCCTCGCCCGCCTCGCCGACGAGCTGCAGATCGAATTCGAGGTCTCGATCTTCAACCGGGGCTTTGCGGCCGCTCCCCAGGACACCGAACGGGAGTACACCGAGCGGCGGGCCCGGGCCACAGGGGCGCTCCGCCGCACCCAGGGCGGGGCCGCCGAGCGACTCACTCGCACCGTCAACCACTACCTGCTGAAGCGGTTCGACGACCGGTGGCGGTCCGCCGAGGAGGTGCTCGCCGGCTTGTTCTGGATGGCCGCGTCTCCGGCCGAGGCGGTGCGCGCCGCGAAACGGGATACCTCCGTCGCACCACCCCTCGCCATGTTCGACAAGGCCGCCAACGTCGACGAGTTCAACCTGGCCCATGCCGCCGAGCGGCTGGCCTCGCGCAACATGACCCATCGCATCATCGTGGTCCTCGCCGACGGCATGACCCGGGGCTCGGTGCACGCGCTCGCCGAGACCGCCGCCTCCATCGACCGGGGCGGGACCACGGTGCTCGGCATCGGCATAGGGGACGACACGGTGCAGGCCGCTTATGCGCGGAACCAGGTGGTGGACCGTCCCGATGCGCTCGCCGCCGCGATGGTGGACGGCGTTCGATCGGCGCTGTTCCGCTCCATCGCCGCGGGCGGCGGGGCGACCTGGTGGAGCCACGCCGCCGAACCGATCACAACAGAGCCATTGGCAATATCACACTGAGGAGGACCATGGCGGACACCGTCATCTTCGAAGACCCGACCGGGATGGGAAAACCCATCGAACTGGAGGCAGCGACCATCCCCAAGGGCGTGCCCGACGCCAAGCTGCGCCGGGAGCACATCCCGGAGCCCGATCCGTACTACGTCGACCTCGGCATGCTCTACCGGCTGGCCATGCTGGAGCAGACCCGGAAACGCCGCTTCGAGGGCATCCCCCTCCACCTGGCGCTGCGAGGTCACATGGGCACCGGCAAGGACCACGATCTCGAGCAGTTCGCCGCCCTTCTCCGGCTCCCCTACTACCGGGTTCCCCTCACCGGGGAGGTGCGCGACATCACCCTCATCGGGTCCGTGAAGCTGCACGGTGACGGCATGGGTGGAACCGAGAGCCGCTGGGAAGACGGCGACATCACCCGGGCCCTGCGCGGCCCGGCGCTGATCAACCTGTCCGAGCTCAATGCCGCCGGCGCCGAGACCCTGTTCGCCCTCCACGGGCTCCTCGACCGCCACCAGGCCCTCGAGCTGCCGACCGGGGAGATGGTGCGGCTGCGCGACGACGTGCGGGTGTTCGGCACGCTCAACCCCACCGACCTGCGCGACTACGCGGGCACCCAGACCCTGAACAAGGCGTTTGCCGACCGTTGGATCATCTGGGAGAAGGAGTTCCCGAACGAGGAACAGCTGCGGGCGATGATCGTGCGTCGCCACCCGGAGATGCGCAAAGAGCTGGTCGAGCTGATCGCCAAGCTCGCCGTCGAGATCAACGAGTCGTTCGTGGCCGGGGACGCCAGCACGCGGGTGGAGACCCCTATGAGCCTGCGCACCGTGCTCGACCGGGTCCCGGCCGGGTTGGACATGTACGCCGAGGCGGAGGATCCCTTGCGCAGGGCGTGGGAGGAGCAGGTTCTTCCCCACATCGATCCCTACGATCGGGACCACTACGAGACCGTGTGGGCCGCGGTGGTGCGCAAGGGCCCCGCCGGGCTGCCGTTCCCGGGATAGGAGCGACGTGCCTTCGTTCGACGTGGTCTCCAAGGTGGACGGGCAGGAAGTGCGCAACGCCGTCGACCAGTCCATGCGCGAGATCGTCAACCGCTACGACTTCAAGGGGACCAACACCACCGTCACCCTCGGCGACGAGGGCATCACCGTGGAGTCGGCTTCCGACTACCAGGTCGAGTCGGCCATCGACGTCCTCAAGACCCGGCTGGTGCGGCGGAACGTGTCGCTCAAGGCGCTCCAAGGGGGCGTGATCCAGCCGGCGGCCGGAGGGCGCTCCCGGGCGACCTTCACCCTGACCCAGGGCATCGACCAGGACGCGGCGCGGGAGCTCTCCAAGCACATCCGCGGGCTCGGGCTCAAGGTCCAGGCCCAGGTTCAGGGCGACCAGCTCCGGATCCAGGGCAAGAAGCGCGACGAGCTGCAGGCGGTGATCGCCGAGCTGAAGGGGCTGGACTTCCGGCTCCCGCTGCAGTACGTCAACTTCAGAGACTGAGCTGCCAGCTACCAGCTACCGGCTACCAGCAGGTGCACGGTTGTTCGCATCACTTCGAACGGTACGCTCGCTGGCATGCGCTCGTACAACATCGGCGATCCCGACCTCGACCGGCAGATCACCGAGCTGGTGGCAGAGGTCTCCGCAACCCACCCGGACCACGACCACGACGAGGAGTTGATCCGCGAGCTGATCGTCACCTCGTTGAAGCTGCTTCGGGACGACACCGGGCGCGGCGACCTCAAGCTGATGAACAGTGCCCTCAAGGAGATGCGGTACTCATTCGCCGTCTTCAAGGGTTACCGGAGCACCAAGAAGGTGACCATGTACGGGTCGGCGCGCACCGCCCACGGCGATCCCAACTACCTGATCGCCGAGGAGTTCGCCTCCAGAATGGTCGACCAGTGTGGATGGATGGTGGTCACCGGAGCCGGCCCGGGGATCATGGAGGCGGGCAACCTCGGGGCGGGAAGCGACGACTCCTTCGGGGTCAACATCCGGCTTCCGTTCGAAGCGGAGGCAAACCCGTATGTGCACGAGAGCCGGCTGATCAACTACAAGTACTTCTTCACCCGCAAGCTGATGTTCGTCAAGGAGTCCGATGCCTTCGTGCTGTTTCCCGGCGGGTTCGGCACCCAGGACGAGACCTTCGAGCTGCTCACGCTCATCCAGACGGGCAAGTCCGACATGCATCCGATCGTCATGCTGGAGGCACCGGGCACGGGGTACTGGGCCTCGTGGCAGGAGTTCGTCGACACCCTTGTCACCCAGGAGATGATCTCGCCCCATGACCTCAACCTTTACCTGATCACGGACAGTGTCGACACGGCCGTCGCCGAGATCCTCGACTTCTACGCCTGCTACCACAGTCAGCGATTCGTCCAGGGCGACCTCATTCTGCGCCTGCTCCACGAGCCCTCCGACGAGCTGGTCGCCGAGCTCAACGAGGAGTTCGCCGACATCGTCACCTCGGGTGAGATCCACAAGGTTTCCGCCGCTCCCGCCGAGGTCGCCAGCAATGACAACGTCGATCTCCCCCGGCTCCGGTTCACCTTCGACCGCCGCCAGTTCGGACGGCTTCGCCTCCTCATCGACCGGCTCAACGCCGAGGTCGTCGCCAGCCGCCACCGGATCAGCTCAACAGCAGAACACCGGTAGAATCCCCCCTCATGCGGGAGATTCTCTCTGACCTCGTTGCCGAGGAGCAGCATCTGGACCAGTTCCTCCAGAGCCTCTCCGACCGCGAGTGGAAGACCAAGACACCGGCTGATGGATGGACGATCCAGGATCAGGTGAGCCATCTCGCCCACCTGGAGGGCATCGCGGCCGAGGTGCTCGCACAGGGCAAGAAGCGCATGGACGCTGAGGACGTCAGCGACATCGACGCCTGGACCGCCATCGGCGTAGCCATCGGTCGACCCCAGCGTCACCAGGAGGTCATCGAGTGGTGGCGGCACGGGCGCGCCGACGTCGTGGACGCACTCTCCCGGATGACGTCCGCAGACCGGGTTCCCTGGATCTACGGGGACATGAGCGCGCAGAGCTTCGCCACCATGCGTCTCATGGAGACCTGGGCCCATGGGCTCGACATCAAGGTGGCCATCCTGGGGAGGATCCTCCCCATCCCCGAGGACGAGCTCGAAGAGGACGAGGAAGACCCGCTCGCCGAC
>CAYQZO010000206.1:0-4244 GCA_964421925.1 uncultured Acidimicrobiaceae bacterium | reverse complement strand
TGGCGGACGTATGGGGCTACTCGATCCCGGTCATCGCCGCCGTCAACACGGTGGTGGCGTTCGTCTACTACGCCAAGGTGGTCAAGTCGGCCTTCTTCGACCCGGTGCCCGACACCGTCGACCTGGACACGCTGGAGCCCGTCGTGGTGGCCCCGCCTCTGCAGCTGGCCCTCGGCATCACGGCAACCCTCGTCCTGGTCTTCGGGGTGTTCCCCGGCCTGGTCTCCACCCTGGCCCAATACAACTCCGAGGTGGTCTCCGCCGCCGGTCTGTGATCGTACGTCTGCGAACCCAGGGCTCAGGTCGGCGTATACGCCGACCTGAGCCCACAGAATGAGCTCCGTGCTCGCCGAGCAGCTGCGCGCCCGCATCGAGAGCGACGGCCCGATGCCCTTCGAGGCGTTCATGGCCGCCTGCCTGTACGACCCCGACGGCGGGTTCTTCACCAGCGGCCCGCTCCGCTCGACGAAAGAGGGGGACTTCCTCACCAGCCCCGAGGTCAGCCCGTGGTTCGGGCGGATGTTGGGTAGGTTCGTCGTGTCGCAGGTCGCAGGTCGCAAGTCGCAAGATCCGTTTCTCGTCGTAGACGTGGGCGCCGGTTCCGGGTCCCTCTTGGAACCCCTGATGAGCGAACTGGAGGCTGGAGGCTGGGAGCTGGAGGCTCATGCCATCGACGTCTCCCCGGCGGCGCGTGAGGCGTTGCGCAGTGTCGCCGACGCCGTCCACGAGTCCCCGGGCACGCTCCCCGACCGCTTCGCCGGGGTCGTCGTCGCCAACGAGCTGCTGGACAACCTGCCCGTCGCTCTGGCGGTACGCACCGATGAGGGCTGGACCGAGCGCTGGGTGACCGCCGACGACGACGCCTTCGCCCTGATCGAGGCGCCCGCCCGTCCTCAGGTCGCCGCCTGGTGCGACGCCCATGCAGGCAAGGTGCTCGAAGGCGGGATGGTCGAGGTGCAGCTCGAGGCCACCGAATGGGTTGGCGCCGTGCTCGAGCGGATCGAGCACGGCGCGCTGGTCGTCATCGACTATGGAGGGACCGCCGAGGAGCTGGAGCCACGCCGCACCCAGGGAACGCTGCGCACCTACCAGCGGCATCACCTCGGACCCGACCCGCTCCTCGAGCCGGGGGTCACAGACATCACCGTCGATGTCAACTTCACCGCCATGACCGCCGCCGCCGGGCAGGCCGGGGCCACCGTCACGCTGCACCGCCAGGACGACTTCCTGCGCTCCCTCGGCCTCGACGAGGTCGTCGACGACCTCCGTCGACGGGAGCTCGACCTCGCCCGCGGCGACGATGCCATGGCCCGCCTGCGCGTCCGGTCGGAACGCACCGACGCCGAGACCCTCCTCCACCCCCGCGGCCTCGGCGATTTCAGGGCGATGGTGGGAACCCGCGACTAGTCACCCGGCGTCGTAGTGTGGGGGATGACGGAGAGGAGATCGGGTATGCGACGGGTAGCCCTGTTGACGGTTGTGTTCGCCCTGCTCGTTGCCGCGTGTGCGGTCGGCGGCTCGGATGCCGAGGACGACCGGCCCGCCGACGAGAGCACTACCACCACGGCCGCAGACGACGACTCGGACACCACCGTGCCGTCTACCGAGCCGGGCGACGAGACCACCTCGACGACCGAAGCCGAGACCGAGGGAGCGTCGAACCCGTCGAGCACCGTGCCCGCAGACGACGACGCCGCGTCGACCGGTGAGGTCCCCGGTTCGTTGATCAACGACATCATGGGCGACGCCGCGGGTCGAGCCAATGTGGCGGCCAGCAGCATCGCCATCGTCCGCGCCGAGTCGGTGGTGTGGGCCGATGGCGGCCTCGGCTGCCCCGAGCCCGGCGAGTCCTACACCCAGGCCCCGGTGGACGGGTACTGGATCGTGCTCGACGTCGGCGGCGAGGAGTACGACTACCGGGCCACCGCCACCGGCTTCTACCGGCTTTGCACGGAGCGGGACTCCGCAGGCCCGACCGGCTGACGGCGGCTCACGAGGACACACGAGAGGCGGGGCCCGCAGGGCCCCGCCTCTTGGCACGTCGTTGGGGCTAGTCGTCGCAACCGACGAACGGCGGCGGATCCTCCCCGATGTGGCCCCAGTGCGTGGCGTCGGCCACGAGGGACAGCAGCGCCTCCGTGTCGTGGGTGGCGGCGCCCCGGTTGCCCGCACCGCGGTCCCCGTTGGCGTAGAGCAGGATCCCGAGCTCGTCGGTGTTGCCCGGGAAGCAACCGAAGTCGATCACCGGGATCTCCGCGGTCGAGCCCCTCCCCACCAGGTCCTCGGGGATGGCGAAGTACCGCTCCCCGAGCGGGGTGATCGTCCCCACCTCGACGAAATCACCGGGTCCGCCGAAGTACCAGTCCTGGGCGAAGGCGTCGATGTCGACGTTGGTGGCCAGCATGTCGGTGCCGGTCAGCCCCACCTGCTCGCCGCAGATGTACATGGCGGTGTTGGCCGTGTTGGTGGCGTGCTCTGCGAAGAAGAACGCAGAGGCATTGCCGGTGGCCAGGTCGACCGCCCAGGTGAGCTGGCGCCCGTCGGTCAGGCCCGAGAAGGTGACGTCGCGGTTGAGCACGACGTAGTCGTCCGTCCCGTCCTGGTCGGTGTCCAGGATGATCTGGTGGCTCACCGGCAGCAGGTGGGACTGGCGCTCCCAGGTGTTGACGGCAAACGCCCAGACGAACGAAGCCTGACCCGAGCAGAAGCCCGCCGGCACCGGGAAGGTGTTCACGCCTACCGCCCGGATGTCCGGGGTGGGGGACTGAGCCCCGGGCGCACCCTCGGGAATGTTGGGGCTGGTGGCGATCAGCGAGTACGAGTCCACCTGGGCCGTGCCCTCACCGCGGTTGCGGATCGGGAGCATGGCGATGCCATTCTCGAAGAACAGGCGGTCGTGGTCGCTGTCGATGCGGACCATGGCCGACTTGCGCGCCAGCACGTGCCACGGGATGTGGATCGGGTCGGTCTCCCCGTTGTCCAGGGTGATGTACCCGTCGAACTCGTTCATGTTCAACGCCGCCGGGTCGGCACCCACGCTCCCCGAGTTCATGAAGTTGGCTGGCAGGTACCTCGACCGGATCACCATGGTGACGTTGAAGGTCTTGTTCCGTCCGGGTCGCAGGGTGATTGCGCTCGGCATGATCATCTCGACCGCGCTTCCTTCATCATCAGGATCGCGGAAGCTCGACGAGACCTTGTACCGGTAGAGGTGGTCGGTCAGGTTGACCAGCCGGATCTCTTTCGTGATCCGGAGAACCTCCCGGGTCCAGCCGTCTACCAATCCGAAGCTCAGCGCCGGCGAGCTCGGGTCGCTGTGGTCGTACAGGTACGCCTCGGCGCCGACCGCCCGGTCGACCCGGACTTCCCCGCCCCCGATGCGGGTGATCGGGGCAAGGGCCGGGTCGGGGACCTTGTTGATGATGTCGGCATCAGCCGTGTTCATCAACAGCGCCTTGGCCTGGAGCGGCTCGAGGCCGGGGTTGGACTGCAGCAGCAGCGCCGCCGACCCGCTGACCATCGGCGCTGCACCGGAGGTCCCGCCGAAGGGGCCCAGGCCGGTGCCCGACCCCGCGATCGCCGACACCGAAGCGCCGGGGGCGCCGATCTCGGGCTTGATCCGGTTGTCGTGGTCCTGGGGCCCCCGCGAGGACGACCCCACCATCGAGCCGATGAGCGGTGCGCCCACGGCCGGATCGAACTTGACCGTGGTGTCGGGGAGTCCGCTCTTCAGCGTGTTGGAGTCGGCCTGGCTGATCATGTAACCGGGTATGTCGATGGGGCGATCGCCGCCGTCGCCGCCGTCGAACGGGTCACCCGGGGCGATGAGCCCGATGATCCCGATCAGCCCGTCGGCCTGGCTGATGTTGGAGATCTTGAGGGTGAAGTTGCACGCACCCCGATCCACTAGCACGATCATGCCGGACAGCGACCCCGGGGCGAACGGCGCACACCCGTTCAGGTTGCCGCCGGCCCCGTCGCCGTACTGGACCGGCCCGCTGATCACCGAGGTCAGCGGGACCGACCACGCCTGGAAGACCGCGTCGTAGAACCCGGCGATGGAGGCCGGGGCGGTTACCTCGTACTGAGGCGCGAAGGCCGAGGGGACCGCGGTCTGGGCAACGGACAGGGCAGTGGGGGCCGCCGAGGGCGAGCCCACCACGTAGGGCTTGTCGGAGCTGTTGCACCGGCGATCTGGAGGTAGCGAAGAGGCGGGTTCCGGTGTTTGTAGCGGCTTGGAAGGC
>CAYQZO010000205.1:0-4251 GCA_964421925.1 uncultured Acidimicrobiaceae bacterium | reverse complement strand
GCGGACAACGTGGTGGAGGTGCTCGGCGGGCTCACCCCGCTGACCACCCGCGATCATTCCCGAGTGATCGTCCCGGTGGTGGCGCGCATCGACCGGCCCGACGAGCTCGTCGCCGACCAGGCCGAGGTCGACGAGATCATCGACGCCAGCATCGACGAGCTGCTCGACGAGTCGCGCTGGACGCCCCAGGACTGGGCGGGCCACACCATGTGGTTCTTCGAGTTCCCCGAGGGCATCCTGTGGGGTGCGACCGCGTACATGGTGCGAGAGCTGTTGGAGTACTTGAGATGAGCTACAGGCTCCCAGCTGCCGGCTACCGGCAAGACAAGGGGAATGACACGTGACCGACACCGGCGACGTTCCGGAGGAGTCGGAGCTGGAAGCTGGCGACTGGCAGCTGGAGGCTTCCTATCACATGGACTTGTCCGAGTTCCGTCGCTACGGCCACCAGCTCATCGACTGGGTCGCCGACTACCTGGAAACCGTCGGGGACCGGCCCATCACCCCCGACGTCGAGCCCGGGGACATCCGCTCCATGCTCCCCGACCATGCTCCCGAGGAGCCCGAGCCCTTCGACGACATCATCCGGGATCTCGACGCCATCGTCATGCCCGGCATCACCCACTGGCAGTCACCGGGCTGGTTCGGGTTCTTCCCGGCCAACAGCTCCCCGCCCTCGATCCTCGGTGAGCTGGTCTCGGCCGGCCTCGCCCAGCAGGGGATGATGTGGTCGACGAGCCCGGCGGCCACCGAGCTCGAGATGGTGGTGGTGGACTGGATGGCCGACCTGCTCGGGCTCCCGCAGAGCTGGAAGACGACCGGGCCAGGGGGCGGGGTCATCCAGATGAGCGCCTCGGACTCGACGCACCTCGCCTTCGTCATCGCCCGCGACCAGGCCGAGGCGCCGACCGACGAGCTCGTGCTGTACGCCTCGGATCAGTCCAACTCCTCCATCGAGAAGGGCGCTCGCATCGCCGGGTACCGCCATATCCGCCTCATCGAGCACGATGCGCTGTTTGCCCTCGACTCGGGGGCGCTGAAGCGAGCCATCGCTGCCGACCTCGTCGAGGGACTCACCCCGGCCGCGGTCGTCTCCAACATCGGGACCACCGGCACCACCGCGGTCGACCCGGTCCGTGAGATCGGTGCGACCGCCGAGCAGTTCGGCATGTGGCACCACGTCGACGCCGCCTACGCCGGCGCGGCGATGATCTGCGAGGAGTTCCGCCACCACCAGCGCGGGCTGGAGTTCGCCCACTCCTACACAGTGAACCCGCACAAGTGGATGTCCACCAACTTCGACTGCAACCTATTCTACGTCGCCGTCCGCCGGCCCCTGTTCGACACGACGAGCATCCTGCCGCCCTACCTGCGCGACCACGTCACCGACTCGGGGGAAGTGATCAACTACCGGGACTGGCACGTCCCCCTCGGCCGGCGATTCCGCGCCTTGAAGCTGTGGTTCGTGCTGCGCAGCTACGGCGCTGAAGGAATCCGCCACCACATCCGGGAGCACCACCGGCTGGCCGTGGAGCTCGCCGAGAAGGTCGATGCCCATCCCTCCCTCGAGGTCATCGCCCCCACCACCTTCGGCCTGGTGTCCTTCGCCCACACCGGCGGTGACGAGGCGACCGAAGCAGTTGCCGCCGCCATCAACGAGTCGGGGTGGGCCCACGTCTCGCCTTCGAGCGTCGACGACCGCCGCTTCGTCCGGGTGTCCATCGGCCAGACCTACACCACTGCCGAGCACGTCGACCGCCTGTGGGAGCTGATCGAGGCGTCTGCCTAGCCGCCCCGCATCTCATCGAGGCTCGGGCACGGATCGATGCCGTACCGGGAGCACTCATCGGCGGTGAAGCTACGGAACAGCCGGGATCGGGCGAGGACGAGTAGCTCTTCGGAGTCGAGCGTGATCACGAACGCCTCGTCTCCAAACTCGGGGACGACGATCAGGTGGTCGTCATCGATGAACTCCACGGACACGACTGTGGCCGACTCGAGACCGATCTCGGTAACGAGCGATCGGTCGTCGAGGTTCCAGACGCGAACGAAGCCGTCTTCTCCCGTGGTGGCGAACCGAGTTTCAGCGGGGCTCACCGCAAGATCGAGGATGGCGGCACGGTGTCCTTCGCGAACATCGATGACCTCCCAGGTCGTTGCATCGACCACGGTGATGGTGCCGGCGCTGTCGCCTGCCACCAGCAGCGAACCTTCCCGGGCGAACTCGAGATCGAGGAACCCGGAGAAGCCCTCCGCGAAAATGGCACGCACCAGGCCCGAGCTCTCCAGGTTGTAGATGGCGAGCCGGCCCTGGTTATCGGCGACGGCGATGTGTCCGTGCCCATCGAACCCGGTCTTGTACGGGTTCGACTGCGGACCGGGTTGGTTGAAGATGGACTCGCCGGACCCGACACGCCACACCACGGGAAAGGCGTGGGCATCGGACATGGCGAGCAGCACACCGTCCGGGGAGAACTCGAGATCCCACGCGACGTCTGTCGTTGCGACCGGGCAGTTACGACCCTGGACACTGACCTCACCGGTGAGTGTTTGCTCACAACGCACGGCGAGCTCGATGAGCAGCTCACCGGTGGCGACGTCGACGATGCGCACAGGCCCAACCCGTGGCTGGCCGTCGATGAAGTTGCCCGAGCGGTACGCCAGCCTCGTTCCGTCCGGCGACAGCGCCGGTGCCCCGCCGGCGACAGTGAGTACCGTATCACCGGTCGACACGTCGACCACCACGGTCTCCCACAGCTCGTCCGCCTCGAGGCCACCGCCCCACACCGATATCAGGCCGCCGGCAAGATCGGCGCTCCCGAAGAAGTGGTGTCGGGGCCTACTGTTGACGGCATAGGTCGCGCCCTCGGACACCACGGGTGCCAGATCCCACACCCGGCCCGTCGGCGTCGGCGCAGAACCACGTGAGAAGGTGGCGAGACGCTCGTTGCCCGTCGACATCGAGACCTCCCACAGCTCGCCCGCCTGACCGCGGAGCTCGAAGAGCACCTCTCCGGTGTCGGCGTCGAGGATTGTTGCTTCGTCGCCGCTGGTCACGTACACGAGCTTCTCGTCGACGCTGAACCAACCACGGGTCTCGAGGAGTCCGGTCTCCCACACCTCCTGTCCGGTGGAGAGGTCGATCATGGCTTGTGACCCGAGGAGGCGATTCCCGTCGGCCGACAGCGTCGACAACCCGGCGTCGTAGGTGAAGACGGTATCGCCGGTGCTCAGGTCGATCACCCGCCCCGGACCCAAGCCGCCCACGGCGAAGCGCGTGGATGACGTATCCAGCGATGGCATCCCGAAGGGAGAGAGGGTGGCGAAGGCGACCGAGGTGAAGCTCTCATCACTGGGGTCCAAGACTCCGACCGCGGCGCGCTGGAAAGACTCGCTGCACGCCACCCACGCCAAGGGCCTGCTCAGGTCGACGTGAGGCTGGAAGGCTGGAGTACCCAAGCCCCACGGGCACCCCGGGATGTCGATCGAGCGCAGCTGGGACCCAGTCTCCCCATCGAGCACGAAGAGGCGGTCGATGGAGTCGTCTCCAGCGATGGTCTGCGCATCCTCGCCGCGGAATGGGTCGAAGGCTGCTGCCGGGGTGGCGACGACAACGACGTTGCCATCGGTGGTGAACCGGGGCGAGAACAGAAGGCTGTCATCGAGCGGGGTCTTCCAGATCCAGACCGGCTCCGTTCCCCCTACCTCCCACATCTCGATCGCCGGCCCGTGGCCGGCGATGACGATCCGTTCGCCGTCGAGCCCGATGCCTCCGGTGGCGCCGGTGGTCTGTACCGCGACAGTCGGTGGGGCTACCACCTCGAAGATGGTCCGGTGCCGCTGCAGCGCCTGGTGGAGGGCAGCGGTTCCCACCGGTTGGTCCACGAGCGAGAGGGACTCGATCGCCAGAAGCAGGGCGAGCTCCGGGTCGTTTTCGAGGAGGGCGACCGCGTTGGCTGCAAGGGCATCGGCGGTCGCTTCTCGGGCGAGCTGTTCGGCCACCGCGGTCTGCTGCTCGGCGATCCGACGCTGTGCCTCTGCCTCGGCCTCGTTGGCTTCGGCGGTGAGGCGTTGTCCGTTGGCGTAGACGGCGGCGGCGCCGGCGAAGAGCGCCAGAACCAGCAACGCGGCTGCCGCACCCCACGCGGTGCGTACCGTGCGGCGGTGTTGGCGCACCTCCTCGGACTCGAGCTCGTCTTTGGGGATGTCGCGTATGGCGGACGCGATGTCGGCGACCGCGCCGCGAAACGA
>CAYQZO010000204.1:0-4265 GCA_964421925.1 uncultured Acidimicrobiaceae bacterium | reverse complement strand
CGGGGCCGTCGACCCGATAGATCACCACCCATTGGGGGGAGGACGGGTCGGTCCGGTAGACCGGGGTCAAACCCCGGGCGCCATCGAGCGCCACCAGGATGCCACCCGCATCGAACGCCGACTGGGGATATGCCGAGTTTCCGGTCGCCACCACGTAGCCGGCGCCGTGGGTCGTGATCGCCTCTTCGATCGTATCGGCGAAGTAGGCGCCGGTGGTAGTCCGGTTCAGCGTATACGCAGCACCGATAACACCGGTCTCGGGGACCCCGACATTCCCTGCCCAACCAGTGGCCTCGTCGAACACCCGCTCGCCGCCCTCCCAATCGTGCCGGGACATGACGTGGGTGGGGAGGAGGTACCACGCGGCATCTCCACCGGAGAGGCGCCACAACGATTGGGTGAACAGCGGTGTCCCCACCACGGGCTGGCCAGCCGCCTGTTGGGCGAGCCAGTCGGCGGCGGCTCTGACACTCGGTGCCTCGGCGGAGAGGGCCGACCCGCGCAGACGACCGTTGATCGTTCGCGACGCCTGCACGCTGACCAGGAACACGGCGGCCAGCGCCAGCACTGCAAGTGCAGCAAACATCGCCCGACGGGCGGCGACATCCGTAGCGGCCAACCCGACGAGCAGGAGGAGGCCAAGTGGAAGCAGCAAGGCGTTGCGCAGACCGAAACCGCCCAGCGCCGATATCCCCAGCTCGGCGGCACCGATCAGCGTGATGAGGATCGCCAGCTGCTCCGGCATCCGCTGATGGTGGAAGGCGCCCCAGGCGAGAGCCGCGACCGCCGCAGCCACCAGCAACGGCCAGGCCGTCGCCGGATACAACTGGATCTGCAGGTCGGCGGTGGCAGCGCCCCACAGACCGCCGAACCCGGTGAGCGGGGTGCCGGTGAGCAACAGCAATCCGAGGAACGACACCAAGAACACGGCGGCTGCGACCAGCCCGAATGCGGGCACTTCCCCGCCGGTACCCACCCGGGGCGCCAGCCAGGCGAAGGCGACGAGACCGGCGATGGCGACCCACGCCGGCAGCCCCTCGAGGCCGCCGAGCGCATCGGGGAGCCGATCACCGGCGAGCAAGGCATAGAGGAGCCAGGGCAGCGCGACGATCAACCAGCCTCTGCCTACCAAACCTGCGGTCGAGGTCGCCGTTCGCCAGCCATCCCGGACCGCAGCCACCCCGATCGGGGCGAGCGCGGCGAGCAGGAAGGGCTCCTTGACCAGGAAGGCGACGGCGAAGAGAGCGCCAGACACGAGGGTGCGGCGCTGCGAGGGCAGCCGGTCGGGATCCCAGGCAAAGACCAGGATTGCGATCATGGCGAACCCGGCGGCAAGGCCGTCCGGCACGAAGAACTGGGCGCCCGAGATGAGCAGCCAGGGCTGCACTGCGGCGACGGCACCCACCGAAAGCGCCACCCACCACGATGTCGTCCACCGCCACAGGAGGAGCGCCACCGCGCCGGGAGCGATGAGCAGCCCGGCTCTGGACACCCAGATCGCGGTGCGCGCCGTCTCCGATAGCAGCAGCCATCCCCCGGCAATCAGACCCGGGTAACCGGGCCCCCGAAACGTGGCCACAGAGCCATCCGGAAACACATAGCCCGCGCCGTGGCGGAGGTTGTGGGCGAGGGCCATGTAGAAGGTGCCGTCGTGGTTGACGAACCAGGCGTCCCATACCAGGAAGGCGACAATGCCGACGGCAACGGCGCAGGCGGTGACGGCCACAGGGGTCGCGGCGTTCTTCACCGGCGGGATTGTGCCGTATCAGCCCGCCAATCGCTCTAGGACAGGGCGATCTTCACCTGGTCCTCGATGCCGGTCGCGATTGCGCCCGGACCGCCCATGAGCACCACCCGGTCCGGGTCGAGCCGTCGCATTTCGTCGGCGACAGCGGCCGGCAGGTTGGTCGGGTCGGTGAGCAACAAGGGCCCGGCGAGCGCCGCCGCCACCGGTCCGGTGGCCAGGGCATCGGGGAAGGTGTCGACGGTGGCCAGGAAAGCGATCGCGGCTCCGCCCGGATAGGCATCCTTGGCGACGGCGATGGCGGTGGCGTAGCGGTTGGCACCGGCGATTCGCTCCACGCTGCCGTAGGCGGCCAGAGCGACCTCCACCTGGGCAGAGACCGCGGCGGTCCCACCCAGGATGACGATGCGGTCAGGGTCGAGCCGGGCGAGCTCGTTCCTGATTGCGGATCCGAGCGTCGCGGGTCGGGTCAACAACACCGGTCCGCCTTCTCGTGCTGCAGCCGGCGCGCCGGCCAGGGCGTCGGCGAAGTCGAGCCCGGTGGCGATGTACACGACGGGAGCGCCGGAGGGGAACGCGGCCTTGGATATCTCGACGGCGGTGGTGTAGCGATCGGCCCCGGCGTAGCGCTCCACCGTCCCGTAGTTCCCAAGAGCGGACGCCACGGCCTTGGAGACCACCCCGGTACCGCCGAGTATGACGATTCGATCCGGGTCGAGCCTGATGAGCTCGGCGCGAGTCGCGGCCGTGATGGCGTCGGCGCGGACGAGCAGGAGCGGGGCGTTCTCGGCGTAGGCGAACGGGGCGGCCACCAGGGCGTCGGGGAAGTCGGTCCCGGTGGCGATGAACACGGTCTCGGTCCCCGGCCCGAAGTTGGCCTGGGAGATGGCGACGGCGGTCTCATAGCGATCGACACCCGCCCAACGATCGACGTCCACGGCCGACCACACACCGTCGATGGCAGTTATGTGCATTGACTTGAGCCCGAACATCGCATCGAATTGCCGCCCGGTGAAGTGCTTCTCGGTCTCGGCACCGCCCTTGACCCCGATCACACGAATGTCGCTGGGGCTTCCGGACGCGTAGGTAGCGACGATGTCCACATCCCATACCGCGTCCAACCCCACCGCGGCGGCGAAAGCGTCGACGGAAACCGCGGTCTGCCACGAAGCGTTGGGGTTGGCCGGCACCAGGCTCCACGGGTCGGGCACCGAGCGCAGGTAGGAGACCGCTCCGCCGCCCCACACGTCCTCGTTGTTCTCCGACGCTCCTCCGTTCGACGACGAGTAGTAGGTGGCGGCGGCCTTCCCGTTGTAGTGAAGTATCTGGCCGGCGGTTGCCGTGACCGCGGCAAGCCATCTGGCGTCGCGGGCAACCACCGACCCCGAGACGACCTGCTGGCCCCGGTACACCTGGTCGATCGAGGTGTCGTAGAGATCGCACCAGCACCACGGCCGGGCGGACGGAGCGGCGCGGTGCTCTTCGACGTACCGGGCGTAGCTGCGGGCGGCCACCGCCTGCACCTGAAGCGCGGTGGCCGGCCAGGAGAAGGGCACCTCCCGAATGCCTTCGGCGTAGTCGTCGATGTCGATCTCCTGGACCACGTGGAACCCGAGGTCCAAGGGTGGTGCCTCGTCGTTGTCGTCGGGACGGATGTGCAGCTTCCCCTTCATGTAGGCGCAGCCCGGAGTCCCTGAGATCGTGCACGGAAGGCCACCCCCGGTCGCGGGGTCCTCCCACCAGCGGTTGCCGATCACCACGCCGGCGGTGGGGCTCGGCTGGTCGCCGTCCCACACCAGGTCGATCATGCAGGAGCCGACCACGGAATCGAACGAGTCGGTCCGGAATGCACAGCGCCGGGGGTTGGCGACCGGCCCGTTGCGGTCGACGTAGCGGATCTCCACCCATTCTTCGTTGGCGAGCTCCACTTGCTCCACACCGCCGCCGAGCGCCGTGTCGTCCCGGGTGACCGTGACCTTGGCCCCCGACGGAGAGGTCTGTTTCACGGTCAGGACGACCTTGGTCAGCTCCTCCTCGAGGTTGACCCACAGGGGCGCCGCCGAAGGATCCGGCGCCGGAGAATCGAGCCCGCTGTAGTAGGCGGCGAGGATCTGGTTGGTGGTCTGCCCGTCGAGGGCACGCCCATACGCACCCCACTGGCTCATACCGATGCCGTGGCCCCACCCGGCGCCGCTGATGACCACGGTGCCGGAGCTGCCGCCGGCTGGCACGGCAGGGGCGGTGACATCCAGAGGAGCGTGTTCGGCGGCCTCGCTCTCCTCGGGCACCGGCCCTACCCCGCTGTGGGTGTCTTCCTCGTCCGGTCCCGGCGCCGCCGGGGCGGCCGCCGGCACCAAGGTGAGAGCAAGCGCGAACAGGAGGGTGGTGATCAAGCGAAGATGCGACATATCTTCCCGACTAGGGATCGGCACGACGGATCGGCGCCTGAGTGGTTTTCGGGCGGCCAACGCTAGGGGTGACGTCGCTCAACGCCAACCATGGGGCGCGTAGGGTGCTGCAG
>CAYQZO010000203.1:0-4287 GCA_964421925.1 uncultured Acidimicrobiaceae bacterium | reverse complement strand
ATGACCTCTTCGTCGGCCTCGTCATCCTCCCCGGTCGTCCGCTCCACGGTGACGACGACGGAATCTCCTATCTCCTTGTCCGCCACCAGCGCGAGGAGGTCGTCTATGAACCCGACCTCCTCGCCGTCGATGGCAATGATCAGGTCGTCGATCTCGAGGGCGCCGTCCGCAGCCGACCCCTCCACGATGCTGGTGACGATCACGCCGGTGCCGATGTAGGTGGGGTCGTAGCCCAGCTGGGTCAGGGCGACGAAGATGGCATCCTTCTTGGACTGCTCCATGCGGGCCAGGTTCTCCCGGCGCAGCTCGTCCCTGGAAGTGCCCGCGGGGCGGATGTTCTCCCGGGGTGACAGGTCGACCTTGTGGCTCAACTGAGCGGCGATCCACTGGAACACGTTCGCCTCTTGGAGGGAGACGGTGAGGAAGAACAGCTCCCCGTTTGCATCGCCCACCGCGGCTTGATCGTCGACGGTGATGAAGTCCGATGTGTCGTACACCGGGCCCGGGGACAGTGTGTAGTAGGGGACACTGATGGGCCACGCCAGGGCGATGGCCACACCTGCGGCGATCATCAGGGCGGCGACGACGAGCGGCCACTTCCCACGGGTGCGGGGACGCGAACGTTCGGGAGGCAACTCCTCGACGATCTCGTCCGTGATCACTGCTCCCCCGCTCATGGTGCTGCGAGCCTACAAGTGGAACCCTGATAGCTCGCCGATCCGTCCGGAAACCGGCTCGGTCTCATAGAGGTCTTAGTCTTCTCGACACACAACCGGGCTCAGTGGAGGGACTTTGCAGGCAATTCATCCCAACGTCATCACCGCGGCCGCGCTCCCGACGCGGCGCACCGCGGTGTCGGTCGGCCTCATCATCGGGTTCGCCCTACTCATCGCGGCTACCGCCCAGTTCGAGATCCACATCCCGGGCACGCCGGTGCCCGTGACGGGACAGACCTTCGGGGTGCTCCTGACCGGAGCAGCACTCGGCTCGGTGGCGGGGACGGCCAGCATCGTCCTCTACGCCGCGCTCGGTGCGGTGGGACTGCCCTTCTACGCGGGCGGGACGTCGGGTTGGGAGCACTTCACCGGCGCCACTTTCGGGTACTTCGTCGGCTTCGTGGTCGCCGGTTGGGTCGTGGGTTGGTTCGCCGAACACCGGAGGGATCGCGTGGTGAAGACCGCGATCCCCGCTTTCATCGTCGGCAGCCTGGTGATCTACGCCTTCGGGGTGGGGTGGCTGTGGCTGACGGTGTTCGACGACCTCGGAACGTCGATCTCCAAGGGGATGACGCCGTTCCTGGTCGGAGATGCGCTGAAGGCGCTCCTCGCCGGCCTCGCCCTCCCCGGCGCCTGGTGGGTGGTCAATCGGGCCAAGGGCTGACCGGGTGGATCGAGCCGCCCGCGTCGCCGCCCTCCTCGCCGCCGACCCGTACGCAGGGCGACTCGGCATCGAGCTGGTGTCTGTCGACGACGAGACCGTCACCGTGGCGATGCGGCTGACCGAGGACCACGAGAACTTCCTCGGTGGCACCCACGGCGGGGCCCTCTTCTCGGTGGCGGACTGCGCCTTCTCCCTGGCCTCCAACGCCTACGAAGAACCGGCGGTGGCGGTGAACACCCACCTCGCCATCACCGCACCGAGCGGTGCCGGCGACACGCTCACGGCCACCGCAGTCGAGGTGCACCGGGGGAAGACGCTCGCCACCTACCGGGTGGAGGTCGCCCGAGACGACGGGCAGGCGTGCGGCCAGTTCACGGGGACGGTGTACATCAAGCGTTGAGCGTTGAGCGTTGAGGATCTCGCTCAAGGTGGCTCAAAGCTCAAGGCTCCTCTCCCAGAAACATCGACACCAGCGAAGCCAGCTCCTCCCCCGCCGCGTCGTCCATCTCGTAGAACACCCGCGTGGTGTCGGCGTCGATGTCGATGACCGAGGCAAGGTCGATCGGGGTGCCGATGACCACCGTGTCGGCGTCCGCTCGCTTGACGGTCTCGGCGAGCTCGGCTCGCTGCTCCTCGCCGTACCCCATCGCCGGCAGCACCGCCCCGATGTGCGGGTAGTGCTCGTACACGCGTTGGATCGAGCCGACGGCGAAGGGCCTCGGGTCGATGATCTCTGCGGGCTCCAAATCCTTTGCAGCGAGGTATCCGGCGCCGAACGGCATGTGCCCGTGGGTGATGGTGGGGCCGTCGTCGAGCACGAGCACCCGGCGCCCGGTGACGAGCTCCGGGTCGGCAACGGCGATCGGTGACATTGCCTCGATCACCGATGCCTCAGGCGCCAGTGTGGCCACGGCGTCTCTCAGCTCGGCGACGGCCTCGGGAGGAGCCGTGCCAACCTTGTTGATCACGACGATGTCGGCCATGCGCAGGTTCGCCTCGCCCGGCCAATACCGCGACTCGTGCCCGGCCCGGAACGGATCGACCACGCAGATGGCCAGGTCGGGCCGTATGAAGGGCAGGTCGTTGTTGCCGCCGTCCCACACGATCACGTCGGCCTCGGCCTCGGCGGCGGCGAGAATCTCGGCATAGTCGACGCCGGCGAAGATGACCGCTCCCTGGCGGAGATACGGCTCGTACTCCTCGCGCTCTTCGATGGTGGCATGGGCGGCTGCCAGGTCGTCGAAGGTGGCGAACCGCTGCAACCGCTGTGAGGAAAGGGCGCCGTACGGCATCGGATGTCGGATGGCGGCCACCCGGATCCCCCGCCCGGAGAGCAGCTCGTGGAGCTTCCGGCTGACCTGGCTCTTGCCGGCGCCGGTGCGCACTGCGGTGATGGCGATCACCGGCTTGGTCGACTCGAGCATGGTGCTCTCTCCGGCGAGGGCGAAGTCGGCACCGGCGGCCAGCGCCCGCGCCGCCACGTGCATGACCTGCTCGTGGGACACGTCGGAGTAGGCGAACAGCACCACATCCACGTCGTGCTCCTCGATCAAGGCCTCGAGCTCTGATTCGGGATGGATGGCGATGCCGTCCGGGTACCCCTCGCCCGCCAGCTCGGCGGGATAGCGGCGCTGGTCGATGTTCGGTATCTGGGTGGCGGTGAACGCGACCACCTCGACGTCGGGGTTGTCCCGGTACAACACATTGAAGTCGTGGAAGTCGCGCCCGGCGGCGCCGACGATGATCACCCGCTGCGTCATGCGGCTCCCGTCAACCCTCGTGCTCCAGCTCACCCCCGAGGTAGGCCCGGATCACGTCCGGATGCCGCTGCACGTCCGCGGGCACGCCCTCGGCGATCACCCTGCCAAAATCGAGCACCATCACCCGGTCGGCGATGTCCATGACCAGCCCCATGTCGTGCTCCACCAGGATCATCGAGATCCCGAGCTCCTCGCGAATATCGAGGACAAAGCGGGCCATGTCCTCGGTCTCCTCCAGGTTCATCCCCGCCACCGGCTCGTCGAGGAGGAGCAGCTCCGGCTCCATGGCAAGCGCCCTGCCCAGCTCGACCCGCTTCTGGATCCCGTAGGGCAGCAGCGTCACCGGGTAGGAGCGCCACTGCTCGATCTCGAGGAAGTCGATGATGTCCTCGGCCATGGCCCGGTTGTCCATCTCCTCCTGCTTGGCCGGGCCGAACCAGATCATCCAGGCCACCCACGACGCATCGGTGCGGACGTGACGGCCCAGCGTGATGTTCTCCAGGACCGTCATGTGGGGAAACAGCTCGATGTTCTGGAACGTGCGGGCGATGCCGAGCTCGGCGACCCGGTCGGGGCGCCGGCCCAGGATGCTCTCCCCCTTCCACCGGATGTCCCCGGAGTCCGGCTTGTATACCCCGTTCAGGCAGTTGAACGCCGAGGTCTTGCCGGCGCCGTTGGGCCCGATGATGGCGAACAGCTCGTCGTCGTCGACGTGGAACGACACCTCGTCGAGGGCGCGCAGCCCGGCGAAGGACAGGCTGACCTCATCGAACACGAGGAGGTGGTCGTAGTCGCCGCCCTCGGCCGAGCGCATCTCGAGGGCGGAGCGGCGGGTGGTCACGACAGCCACCGCTTGCGCCGCTTGTAGTGCTTGACGTCCCGGAACGACTTCCGCTCTCCTTCGCCGTGCAGGCCCAGGTAGAACTCCTGGACGTCCTCGTCGCCGAGCAGCTTGTCCGGGTCGCCGTCCATGACGATCTTCCCGGTCTCCATGATGTAGCCGTAGTCGGCGATGGACAGGGCCATGACCGCGTTCTGCTCGATGAGCAGCACGGACGTGCCCTGTTCGTTGATGTCGACGATGGTGTCCCTGATTTGCTGGATGAGCATCGGAGCGAGCCCGAGCGAGGGCTCGTCGAGGACGAGC
>CAYQZO010000202.1:0-4308 GCA_964421925.1 uncultured Acidimicrobiaceae bacterium | reverse complement strand
TGTTGCTCGCCGACGTCGAGGGTTTCTCCTACAAGGAGATCGCCGAGATGCTCGACATCCCCATCGGCACCGTGATGTCCAGGCTACATCGGGGAAGAAAAGCGCTGCAGCGGAAGTTGTGGAACCTGGCAGAGGCACGAGGCCTGACGGGGACTGCATGACGGCCTGCGAACACGCACTCGAGTACATCTATCAGTACCTGGACGAGGAGATCTCGTTCTTCCGCCGGTCGCGGGTCCAGGTGCATCTGCGCAAGTGCGTCTCCTGCACCGGTGCCTACGACTTCGAGCGACGGCTCAAGGTCATGATCAGGGACCGGGGAAGATCGGAACCGCCTCAGGAACTATTTGACACCCTCCGAGCGTTGATAGAGCAAGAACGCAAAGGTGACGAGCCGCGCTTCGAGGCTTAACGCCCGGCCAGGGCGGTTCGAGGAGGGATCACCCAATGAACGAAACCGTATTGAAGGGACGGCGTCTCGCCGAAGGGACCCGCGCCCCGAAGACCTATTCCACCGAACGGCATTGCGCCAAGGCGGGCTGCCAGACCCGGTTGTCCCGGTACAACCGGCGGGAGTTCTGCTACGCACATGCCCCGACCAAGTACCCGCGCCTGCGGGGGAGGATCGTCAAGGACGACGACTGATCTGGTGAACCACCCGGGAGGCGCCGGCCCTGAGCCGGCGCCTTCTTGCGTCGGTCGTGTCTCAGACCCGCATTACGCCGGGTCCAGACACGAACGACGGGGGCGGCGGGCTAATCTCGCCCGCCATGAGAGCCATCGCCCTCGCCGTGATCGCCGTACTCGTGCTCGCCGTCGCTGCCCCGGCGCTCGCCCAGGAGGAGGGCGGCGATGGAACGGGTGGTGAGACGACGACCACCATCGACTCCGGCGGCGCCGCGGTCCCGCAGCCGGTACCCGATGAGGGCAACACCGAGGACCCCTGGACCGCGCGCTTCCTGCCCGCCACCATCGTCGCCCTCACCGTGCTGGTGATCGGCGGGGCGTTCTCGTACTACTTCTTCCGCATTCGGGGCCGTTACGACGTGGTGAGCGGCTGATCAGCCGCGCCCGAAGTTCTTGTACTTGTCGTCGAGGGGCGATGGCGGACCCCAGCTGAACCTCTGCTGCTCGACGGTGTTGCCCGTGGCGAACACGCTTGGCTTCATCCCGCCGATGGCCTGGCCCATCCCCTCGGACACCGACTCGACGGCCTGGGAGGCCTCGTCGACCGCCTTCTGCGCCTGCCCGATGGCCGGGATGTTGGTGTCGCGCCACTTCAGGTAGATCAACACACCGACGGCGGCGAACCCGACCTGGAAGGCAAGCTGCCACCAGGCGATGCCGGTGTCGGGCACCAATCCGAACAACTCGGCGACCCAGCCGCCCACCACGCCGGCAACCGAGCCGACGGCAACGGTTTCCACCTTGGAGATGTATTGCTTGCCCGGGACGATCCACACCGCGATCGCCCCAATCACACCACCGCTCACCGCTCCGCCGAGCAGGATCCGTAGCAACTCGCCCATGCCGTCCTTCTTCCGTGGCGGAGAGCGGACTCTACCCGCGGCCTCCTGGCCGGAAGCTGGCGGCTGGTAGCTGGTAGCCGATAGCTCATATACCCTCAACCCATGAGCAAGGTCGACTGGGAGCTGGCCGCCTCCGTGGCGGAGCGAGTGGGCGGCCAATATCCGCTCCAGGGCACCTACCACGAGACTCGCCTCGCCAGGGACGTCCCCGGCCTCGTCGCCCGCGCCTCGGAGATGGTGTCCGACGAAACCGGCCTGGTGGGCCCGGGAATCCCCGACGTGCGGGTGGTGAGCCGGGGGGAGTGGGCCGCCACCAACATCGACTCCTTCACCACACTGCTCAAGCCCGCAGAGGAACAGCTGGCCAAGCACACCGGGATGGGCGGTGCCCTTGCCGGCAGGCTGGTCGGCGCCGAGATGGGTGCCGTCCTCGGCTTCCTTTCCCGCAAAGTCCTCGGGCAGTACGAGCTGGTGCTGCCCACCGCCGACGGCGGCGACGGCGACTCGGTGCTGTTCGTCGGGGCCAACATCCTCAAGATGGAGCGGGACCAGGCGTTCCGTCCCGACGAGTTTCGCTTTTGGGTGGCGCTCCACGAGAGCACGCACCGCCTCCAGTTCCTCGGAGTCCCCTGGCTGCGCCAGTACTTCTTCGACCTGGTGGCCGAGCTCGTCGCCAGCGCCGCTCCCGAGCCGGGACGGCTGCAACGGGTGGGCGCCCAGCTGCAGAAGGCGGCTGCGGAGGGGGAGCCCCTCTTCGACGAAGCCGGAGTCTTCGGCCTGTTCGCCACCGAGGAGCAGCGCGAGGTCATCGACCGGGTGCAGGCGCTCATGTCGCTGCTGGAGGGACACGGACACGTCGTCATGGACCGGATCGGGGCGCGGGAGCTCGTCACCCAGGAGCGGATGTCGCGCGTCCTCAAGGCCAGACGCGCCGACAAGCGGACCGCGGCGCTGATGCGCCTCATCGGGCTCGAGCTCAAGCTGCGCCAGTACGAGCTTGGCGAGAAGTTCATCAAGGGCGTGGAGGAGCGGGCCTCGTGGGAGGCACTCGACCTTGCCTGGAAGGCGCCGGAGGCGCTTCCCACTCTCGACGAGATCTCCAATCCCGACCGCTGGCTGGACCGGGTGGCGTGAGCGCCGACCTGCTTCGTCGGGCAGTCGAGGAGCGGCTTCCCGACGGACCGATCGTGGTCGCGCTCGGCGGCGGCGCCGATTCGGCGGTCGCCGCCTGGGCCTGTGCCCGGCACCGCGGAGTGCGCACCGTCTGGGTCGACCATGGCCTGGAGGCGTCGGCGGTGCTGGGTGCGCGGGCCGCCGCTGTTGCCGCGGCGCTTGGCCTGGAGCACAAGACGCTGGCGGCGCCCGTGGCCGCCGGCCCCAACCTGGAGGACCGAGCCCGGCAGGCCCGGTGGGCGGCCATCGAGGCCGAGGCCAGCCGGGATGAGGTGGTCGTGACCGGCCACACCAGCGACGACCTGGCCGAGACGTTCCTCATCAACCTGTTGCGGGGAGCGGGCACGACCGGTCTGGCGGGCATGGCCGTATCGCGCCCAGACCGGGTGCGGCCCCTGCTCGGCTTCCGCCGCGCCCAGGTGCGGGCGCTCGCCGACGAGCTCGCGCTCCCCTATGCCGACGATCCCGACAACGTCGATGATGCCTTCCTGCGCAACCGCCTGCGGAGCGACCTGATCCCGATGCTCGAGCGTGACTATCAGCCGACGGTCGTCGATACCCTCGTTCGGGCGGGACGGCTGCTCGCCGCCGACGATGTCGTCCTCGAGGACGCCGCCGCCGAGATCCCGCTGCGCAGCGACGGCCATGCCGTACTGATCCCTGCCGCCATGCTGGCTGCCGCCCCGGAACCAGTGGCGGCACGGGCGGTGCGGCGGGCCCTGCGTCGGATCCACCCGCCGTACGCCGGCGCCTCCGCGGATGTCACCGCCGTGCTCGGCCTCGCTCGAGGCGGAGGTGCCACCAGGACGCTGACCGGTGCGGTGACCGCGGCCCGGGAGGGGCCATCGGTGGCGCTGTGGATGGATCCGGTGCCAATCCCCGATCCAGTGTCGCTCCACGAGGGGAACCGGATCCTGTGGGGCAGCCTCGCGGTGACGGCGATCCGCGCCCTCGCCCGCGGGCCCTATCCGAGATCGACGGTGGTGTTCGACCCTTCGGTACTGGCGGCAGGCGCCACGCTGCGCACTGCCGAGGAGGGCGACCGCATCGACATCGAAGCGGGCACCAAGCTCGTCCGCGATGCCCTCGCCGAGATGCAGGTGCCGCCACGGCTTCGTCCGGCTTGGCCCGTCGTCGCCGACGATGCCAAGATTGCCGCGATCGTCGGGGGAAGGGTCGCACCGTGGGCGCGGCCCGCCGGGGACGAGGCCATCGCCATCGACTGGGAGCGAGCGTGATTATCGGAGACACCCTCATCGGAGCGGACGAGATCGAGTCCAAGCTTGCCGAAATGGGCAAGACCATCACCGCGGACTACGAGGGAAAGGACCTGCTGCTGGTGGGCATCCTGAAAGGAGCCTTCGTGGTGATGGCCGACCTTGCCCGCCACATCGACCTGCCCCTCGAGACCGACTTCATGGCGGTGTCCTCCTACGGCGACTCCACGAAGACCTCCGGAGTGGTGCGGATCCTCAAGGACCTCGACGAGGAGATCGAGGGCCGCCACGTCCTGATAGTCGAGGACATCATCGATTCGGGGCTCACGCTGAACTACCTGCTCAAGAGTCTCCAGGTTCGGAAACCGGCATCGCTCGAGATCGCCGCT
>CAYQZO010000201.1:0-4309 GCA_964421925.1 uncultured Acidimicrobiaceae bacterium | reverse complement strand
GTGTGTTGCCAATTACACCACCCCCGAAGGGATCGGCAGGATAGCCCGCGCCGCGGGGTAGCCGCCGGACGCCCGAACCCCCCGACCCTGTCCGGCATTCCAAGGTTAGGCGAGCCGCTGGCGGGCGCCGGAGATGCGGGCGAGCGACTCGTCGCGACCGAGCGCTTCCAGCGACTCGAACAGCGGCGGGCTCACCGTCGACCCGGAAACGGCGACGCGGATGGGCTGGAAGCCCTTCCCGGCGCTGAGCTCGAGGTCCGCCAGCATCGCTCGCAGCGCGCCCTCGATCGCCGCTGTGTCCCACTCCCCCAGGCTCGCCAATCGCTCCTCGGCCTCGGCGAGCACCGCCGGTACGCCGTCCCCGGTCATGACCTTGTCCCACGATGCCTGGTCGTACTCGACCTCGGAGAACAGGAAGCGCACCTGATCCGCAGCCTCGGGGAGCAGCTTGGTCCGCTCCTGGATGAGCGGAGCGATGCGGTCGAGCGTGGCGCGCTCCTCGGCCGAGAGCGGGCGGCCCAGGTCCGCCTCGATGAGCGGCGTCACCGCCTCGGCGAAGGCCTCCGGGTCGAGTTCCCGGACGTACACGCCATTGAGCCACTCCAGCTTCTCGGTATCGAAGATCGCCGGGTTCCTCGACACCGACTCCAGGTCGAAACGCTTCACCATCTCCTCGAGGGAGACGGCGGTGTCGTCCTCCCCCGGGTTCCAGCCGAGCAACGCCAGGTAATTGACCATCGCCGCGGGCAGGTACCCCTCGTCGCGGTAGGCGGCGATGGCGGTGTGACCGTGGCGCTTGGACAGCTTCTTCCCGTCGGGGCCCATCAGCAGCGACAGATGGGCATAGCGGGGCGGCTCGGCGCCCATGGCCTCGGTGAGCAGCATGTGCTTCGGCGTGGAAGCGAGCAGGTCCTCGCCCCGCACCACGTGGGTGATGCCGTAGTCGACGTCGTCCACCGTGGAGGCGAGGTGATAGGTCGGAGTTCGGTCGGAGCGGAGGATGACGAAGTCATCCACCTGGGTGTGGTCGAACGCCACGTCGCCGCGCACCAGGTCGACCACCACCGTTCTTCCCGGGCGGGGGACCTTGAACCGGATGGTGGGGGCCATGCCGTCCGACCGTCTCCGCTCCGCCTCCTCGTGGTCGGGCTCGGAGCGGCCGTCATAGGCGGGCGAGGTCCCTGCGGCCCGGGCTTCCTCCCGGAAGCGGTCGAGCTCTTCGGCGGTGACGAAGCTCTCGTAGGCCGTGCCTTCGGCGACGAGCTGATCGGCGACCTCCCGATAGCGGTCGAGACGATCAGATTGGCGGTAGCTGCCGTGGGGGCCGCCCACCTCGATCCCTTCGTCCCACTCCAGGCCGAGCCAGCGCATCGAATCAAGGATGTCGGCGGCGTACTCGTCGCGATTGCGCTCGGTGTCGGTGTCGTCGGAGCGCAGGATCATCACCCCGCCGTTGGCCCGGGCGAACAGCCAGTTGAACAGGGCGGTGCGGGCCCCGCCCACGTGCAGGTAGCCGGTGGGCGACGGGGCGAAGCGGACCCGCGGGATCATGCCTCCACCACCGGGTTGACCAGCACCCCGATGCCCTCGATCTCCACCTCGACCCGGTCGCCGACCTCGATCGGGCCGACGCCGGCCGGGGTGCCGGTGAGGATCACGTCGCCCGGCAGCAGCGTCATCACCGAGGAGATGAAGGCGATGAGCTCACCGACGCCGAACACCAGCTCGGCGGTGGTGGCCGATTGCCGGGTCTCCCCGTTCACCCTGGCCACGATGGCAAGCCCCTCCTGAGGGTCGAGGTCGGTATCGATGGCCGGGCCGAGCGGGCAGAACGAGTCGAAGCCCTTGGGCCGGGTCCACTGGCCGTCGGAGCGTTGCAGGTCGCGGGCGGTGACGTCGTTGGCCGCGGTGTAGCCCAGGATGTGGGGGCCGACGTCCTCGATCGGCACCTGGTGGGTGACGGTGCCGATCACGACCGCCAGCTCTGCCTCGTGGTGCACTTCGTTGCTCTGGGCGGGGAGACGGATGGGCTGGAGGGGTCCGATGACGGAGGTCGGCGGCTTCATGAACAGGATCGGGGTGTCGGGGACCTCTGCGCCCATTTCGTCGGCGTGTCCGGCGTAGTTCTTGCCCACGGCGACGATCTTGGTGGGGATCACCGGGGCGAGGAGGCGGGCTTCCTCCCACTCCACGACGGTCTCGGTGGGCTCCCAGGCCACGAAGGGGGTGCCCCGGTACAGGCGGATGCCTTCGGGCTCGACGGCCCCGTAGGTGATGTCGTCGACGCTGGTGTCGACCCTGACGATCTTCATTCAGACGTACTCGAGCCAGTGGTCGTAGCGGTCGTCCTTGCCGGTCACCACCTCGCGGAACCGCTCCTGGACGTGGCGGGTGATCGGCCCCGGCTCCCCGGCTCCAACGGGCTGGCCGTCCACGGCCCGCACCGGTGTGATCTCGGCGGCGGTGCCGGTGATGAAGACCTCGTCGGCGTAATAGAGGTCGGTGCGCGCCACCTGGGCCTCGGTGACCGGGTTCCCCTCGTCGCCGAGCACGGTCATGACGGTGTCCCTGGTCACCCCCTCGAGGACGCCGGCGGTCACCGGCGGGGTGATCACCCTTCCATCGCGCACAATGAAGATGTTCATCCCGGAGCCCTCGGCGACGAACCCCTGGGCGTTGAGCATGATGGCCTCGTCGTAGCCGTCGCGCAGGGCCTCCTGCTTGGCCAGGATGGAGTTGACGTAGCCTCCGGTGACCTTGGCGTTGGGCATCAACGACTCATGGGTGATGCGGCGCCACGACGACACCTTGGCGGTGATCCCCTTCTCCACCCCTTCCTTGCCCATGTAGGGCCCCCACTCCCAGGCGGCGATGAAGGTGGTGACCGACGCCCCCGCCGGGTTGAGCCCGATGGAGCCGGTGTCGTAGAAGACGATGGGGCGGATGTAGCAGGGGCGCAGCTCGTTGGCCGCCAGCAGCTCCTTGGCCGCCTTGGCCAGATTCTCGGGGGACCACGGGATGGGGATGCCGAGGGCCTTGCAGGAGCGGGCCATGCGGTCCATGTGCTCCCCGAGCCGGAACACCGCGGTACCCCGCTCTGTCTGATAGGCGCGGATGCCCTCGAACACCCCGGTGCCGTAGTGGAGGCCGTGGGCGAGGACGTGGACCGTGGCGTCGTCCCACTCGACGAGGGCGCCGTCCTTCCAGATGTATCTGGTGGGATCCATCACCGTGATTGTGGCAGCTCGCCTTCGTTCTGTGGGCCCAGGACGGCGTATAGCGGGACTGGAACCCTGGGTACGCGTTATGTCAAGTGGCGGGCGTGCCAGTCGAGGATGATCTCGAAGCGCTCGACGCGGTGGCGGGGCTTGCCGCCGCGGGACAGCTCGTGGCCCTCTCCGGCGGGGAAGCGGATCATCTCGGTGTCGACCCCGTTCCCCTTGAGGACGGCGAAGAGCTGCTCGCCCTGCTCGATGGGGCAGCGCCAGTCGTTCTCCGAGTGGAGCACCAGGGTGGGGGTGGTGATGGCCCCGGCGTGACGCAACGGGCTCGCCTCCCACAGGGCGGCGGGGCGATCCTCCAGGTCGGTGCCGATGTAGAAGCCGTCGAAGGTGAGTCCGATGTCGGAGGTGCCGGCGAAGGAGTGCCAGTTGTACAGGCCGCGCTCGGCCACCGCCGAGCGGTAGCGCTGATCGGCGGCGAGCACCCGCACCGTGGCGAACCCGCCGTAGGAGCCCCCCATCACCCCGAGCCGGTCGAGGTCGAGGCGGGGGAAGGCGGCGGCCGCGGTGTCGGGGATGGCCAGCTCGTCGATCAGGTCGGGTGGATCGTCCTTGTGGAACTCCCCCACCACGGCGCGCAAATGGTCCTTGCCGTAGCCAGCGGATCCCCTGGGGTTGGTGGCCACCACCCCGTACCCGGCGCCGGCGTACACCTGGAACTCGTCGAAGAACCCGTACCCGTACTGGGTGGCGGGCCCGCCGTGGATGTTGACGAGCAGCGGGACCGGATCATCGCCGGAAGGCAGGTACACCCAGCCCTCGATGCTGACCCCGTCGTGATCGATGGTGAAGCGCTTCGGCGCCACCAGCTCGGCGGTGGCACGAAACTCCTCGTTGAGGGCGGAGATCACGCGTTCTTCGCCGTCCTCCCACCAGTACACCTCACCGGGGTCGGTTGGCGTGCTGGCGACGAAGAGAGCGGCGCTGCCGTCGGGGCGTGGGCTGATCCCGGTGATCACGCGTTCGCCGCCGATCAGGTCCTGTACGGCACCGTCGCCGTCGAGGCGCACCACCCGCACCGCGCCCTC
>CAYQZO010000200.1:0-4337 GCA_964421925.1 uncultured Acidimicrobiaceae bacterium | reverse complement strand
GGGCTTCCAGCGAACGGTCGGCCTGGTTGCGATCGGCTACGGTCAGCCCCGCCGGCAATCGGGCAGCCGGATGTGGCGGTTGACCGCGGTGCCGGAGATGATCGTCTGATCCCCGTCGGGCGGTGTCACGACGATGTCCACGGTGTCGAGATCACCCACGCCGAAATGGGCGGTCAGCTCGGTGGCCGACACGTAGCCCTGCGTCGCGGTGATCTCGCGGTGTCCGATGAGCGCGTCCGGATCCCCCACCTTCCACGACCGGTACAGCTCGACCCGGGTGCCAACGGGGGTAGCACCCGCGGA
The DNA here is from genome assembly GCA_964421925.1 of uncultured Acidimicrobiaceae bacterium. Classification (GTDB taxonomy): domain Bacteria; phylum Actinomycetota; class Acidimicrobiia; order Spongiisociales; family UBA5794; genus JACZST01. Next base: position 4,034 of record CAYQZO010000200.1, on the reverse strand, counting down.
ATTCACGGAGACCTCCAGCCAGTTGCCGGATGCGGTCTCGTTATGAAAGAGGATGCTGGGCAGGTACGGGTACCACTCCACGGCCAGCGCGTCGAGGCGGCCGTCGCGGTCAACGTCGGCGGTGGGAGCGGTGACCCAGTATTGGTCCGAGCCGAGGCCGATGGGTGCCTGGAAGCGCGGAACCCCCTCCTCCAGCCCGGTGTTGTGAAACACGGCCAGGCCGGCACCGTCGGCGGCCGATGCGGAGGTGAGGATGTCGACCAGTCCGTCGTTGTCGAGGTCGGCGAATTCCACGTGGGGGGCCTTGGTGGGCAATGGGACGAGACCGGCCGCCTCGGTGATGTCCTCGAAGACCGGTGAACCCGGTTGGGCGGTGTGATTGAGGTAGAGGCGAATCGGCACCTCGGTGTCGCGAGACACCGTGCTATTGAAGTGGTGTCCGACCACAAGGTCGAGCCGTCCGTCCAGATCGACGTCGGCGAATGCCGCTCCGGCGACGTCGTCTTCGTCTCCGAACGTCTCCCACGAGAACACCGGCAGGGTCGCCTCGACGAGGCCGGAGCCAGTCCCGAGGAAGAGGCGGTTCGAGCCACCCACGAAGACGTCGGTGATCCGGTCGCCGTCGACATCCGCCGTGGCGATCCCGAGCCCGTGGATGGCGTTGGGCAGCCCGGCCGCAACTGTCGCGTCCTCGAATCGGAGCTCACCTGTGTTTCGGTACAGACGGCTGTCGCCTCCCCGATAGCGGTCTTCCAGGATCAGCAGGTCGGCCAGGCCATCACGGTCGTAGTCGAGCACCCCGATCGAACGCCCGGCCAGCGTCGGGTCGATGCCGGACTCGACGAGTTGGAACGATCCGGCGTCGTTGCGGTACACGGCGGACGGGAGGTCCCCTCTCTCACTGTCCGCCACGTTGCGCGACAGCACGAGATCCAGGTCGCCGTCGTTGTCGAGGTCCACGATGGCTGCGCCGCTTGTGCGACCCAGCGAACCGTCCAGGTAGCTCGTGGGGACCAGAGTGTCGCCGAAACCGAGGAAGAGCATGTCGGGGCGAGGCCCGGTGGCGCCCCGCTCCCAGTAGCGCTCCAGAGGCTTGTCTGCGAAAGTGCCGACCACCAGGTCGGCAACGAGATCCCCGTTGAGGTCGCCCCATCCGGCTGCATGCCCGTAGATGCCGGTCAGCGGCTCGACCAGACCGTAGGCGTCGGTGATATCGCCGAAAGAGATACGTGCTGCTCCCGGGGCCGGTGAGGCTGCCCAGCAGGTCAGGCCGGTGCCGAGAATCGACCCGGTGGAGCCTGTGCCGGTAACCGCCGTAGTGCCCTGCTCGTACGACGGCCGAGGGTCGAGTGGGGCGGTCGAGGCTGTGAGCGAATCGGTTGCGTCGCCGTTCGTGCAGGCTCCCGAAACAACCGCCATGACGAGCAGGAGCTCGGCCAGCCGGCTCACGGCAGAGTGACGATCACCAGCACGACTTCCCCGAAACCATCCTCTTCGGCGGTGCCGGCGTTCATCCCCAAGTAGAGGCGCGTCCCCGAGGGATCAAGGGTGATGTTGTAGGTGCCGCCCAGGTGGATCCCGAAGGCTTCGAGGGCGAGTGGATCGAGCTCCACCACGATCTCGTCGCGGCCGGTGGCGGTGTCGACCGCCACGAGCGGCGTGGCGGACTGCCACGCCGAACCATGTGCATCGGGCACGTAGTAGAAGGTCGAGCCGTCCGGGCTCAGGGCCATCGACGTCGTGTATCCCCTTGCCGGACCCAGATCGGTGATCTCGCCGGTCGGCGAGAGGGCGAAGAAAGCGTCGGGACGGCGGGTGGCCCCATAGACGGTTCCATCGGGCCCCGGGGCAGTGGTTGCCCGCAAGAACTCGCCTGGAAGCGTGTCCGGCAGCTCGGTGGCCCTGTTGTCGGCCGGGTCGTAGACGGCCAGCCGGCCGGCACCGATGGAGTAGTAGGCGCGCCCGGCCGGATCCACGGCGATCGAACGGAACCCCGTATGGTCGCTGCGCTCGTCGATGAACACGATCGAATCGTCGTCCGGAGCGTAAGCGACGAAGGCGCCCTGGTTCTGCTCCGAGATGAGCGGATCCACCGCCTCGATGTACAGCAGGTCGCCTCTTGGGGTGGCGGCCATCGAGGGCACGCCGTGGTTTGGCAGGATCACGTCGTGGGCGGTGATCGTCCGCCGATCGGCGTCGATCTCGAAGAGGATGTCCCCTTCATAGCCGTCGGCGAACTCGATAGCGCGGCGGCTGCCCCAGTAGGAGGAGAAGTAGATCTCGCCACACTCCCCCTGCACCATCTGCGCGTGGACCTTCCCGTAGCCCCAGGCGCCGTCCCTGTGGTCGACCATGGAGAGGATGTTCCCGATGTTGGTCAGTGTGGCGGTGCTCGGGTCGTACTCGAACACGAACGAGTTCCCGTCCCTGGCGTGGTGGTCGCCGATCGCCGAGAAGTGCCGGCCATCGGCGAGGGTGATCCCCTGTCCCCACTGCGACCACGGCCGTCCTTCGTAGTCGGGATGGGGATACATGACCGCCTGCACCACGAGCCCGTCGGTCCGTTCGAGCAGCGTCGTGGCGGTGGCCTCGACGGCGTCCTGGAAAGGGAAGGCCCCCGGGGGGTCGGACGAGCAGTGGACAGGCCGGGCGGACGCCACGGAGGACGGCGGGGGCTGCTCGGCCTGGATGGCGGTGGTGGACGTCGAGGACAACGGTGAGCTTTCGCTCCCGACCGCGGTCCCGCAGGCGGCCAGCACGAGCCCGAGGACGAAGGTGACCCCGCACCAGCCCGTGGTCGACGTCATGGGGGACCACGCTACCCGCACCCTCCGGCTATGGAACGAAACAGTCCGCGAACGTTCCGTGACTCTGCGCCGTACGGATTATGGGGTTGGAAAGACCCACGCGACGATTTCACCGATCCGGCCCGAACAGGAAATCGCTGCCTGAGGGGTATCGCAGCTGCGCCATCTTCCGATTACATAGGTATGTTCTTACGGGGCTGTTCGGGGAAGGTGGGAATCATCAGCGACGGTCAGCACTGCACCGATGTATGCCATCCCGCGTTGGCGTGTGGCAACCCCCCCAACTCCCTGCTCGCGGGTGACGCACCGGCGACACTCTCTGGGTGCGCGTGTGCCTCGGCTGGCCGCCGCGCATCACTGACGGCAGCTCGGAGGAACCGGATCGAGGGACGAGGGATGGGACCTTGGACCCGAGAGCGCGCTCACCGTCGGCCGAACAACGTCCCCTCGGCCATGTCATGACTGGACGGATCAGAGCCGACGGTAAACACCTCGAGCTCGAGGGTGCCCCGTTCCGCGTGAAGGGAGCTACCTACGGTGGGTTCGCGCGCAGGGACGATGGCTTCCGCTTTCCTCCAAGCGACATGATCGGAGCGGATTTCGCGCTCATGGCCGCGGCCGGCCTCAACACGGTGCGACTCTACGACATGCCACCGCCCGATGTGCTCGAGTTGTCGGCAGAGCAAGGCCTGAGGCTGATCATCGGGCTGGGCAACGACCACTGGCGGACGGAAACCCATGCCGGGCGAGCAGGTCGTCGCAGGATTCTCGAATCGGAGCGGGATGCCATTCGCCGGACGATGAGCCTCTGGTCCGGCCGAAGCGAGGTCATGGCGATCGCTGTCGGCAACGAGATCCCGGTCGATCTCATCCGGCTCCACGGGGCCGCCGCGGTGAGCGATGTGCTCTCCGAGCTGATCGATGAGGTGCACTCGATCGATCCAGACATGATGGCCACGTACGTCAACTTCCCAACGACCGAGTTCCTCGATCCCTCGGGTCAGGACCTCGTTTGCTACAACGTCTTCCTGGAGGACGAAGGCGCGTTTCGCCGCTACGTGCGGCACCTACAGATCGTGTCGACCGATCGGCCGCTCGTCCTCACTGAACTTGGGCTGGCCGCCGACATCAACGGGGAACAAGCCCAGGCCGATCTACTCCAGGCTCAGCTACTTGTCCTCGACGAGGAGGGTGCTCGCGTCGCCGGCGTGCCCGTCTCGCTCCTCA
>CAYQZO010000199.1:0-4339 GCA_964421925.1 uncultured Acidimicrobiaceae bacterium | reverse complement strand
GCCCGAGGAGGGCGATCCCGGCAAGTCGGTTGCGCAGTGACAGCGTTGCGCGGACCGTCTTCATGATCGCCTCCTGTTCTCGGATCCATCCCCGGGCGAGCACCCGGCCGCCGCCGAGCATCCAGTGCATAGCCTCACCCGGACCCTCCACCGAATCGAGCTCGGCGAGCCATCCCCGTCCCCAGTCCCGGCTGTCGGGCGGCAGCAGGCGCACGAGCAGCGAACCGGGACGGGTGAGGGCTCGGCCCCAGTGTCGTCTCATCCGGGCTCCAGGGCGGGCCGGGTGGAGCGAACCGGCCGCTGCCTCGCCGCGGCGACCGCAGCACGGGCCCAGGTGCGTCCCCCCTCGGTGAGGCGGTACAGGTGACGCGCCGGCCGCCCCGGTGGAGACGGCTCTTCCCAGCGGGTCTCCAGCTGGTCTCGTTCGCTGAGCCGCATCAGAATCGGGTACAGGGTTCCGGAGGGCAGCCCGAGCTGCTTGCTCAGCTCGTAGCCGTAGTGCCACCGGTCCGGGTCTTGGAGCAGGGCCCCGACCACGGCAACCGTCTGCGGCGATGGGCGTCTGGCCATGGTCATAACTCTACCTATATAGAGTTAGGAGTGCAACCCCTACCAGTGCCGGTCCGGGTCGCTCCAATAGGCGTTCTCCGGGTCATCGACACCTTCGATGAGTCCCTCCAGGTAGGTCTGGAAGTACTCGCTGCCGAGCCACATCATGGCCTCGAGCTGATCCTGCAGACACTCCAGCTCGGCATCCCGCCCCGTGTAGGACTGGCCGAGGGCATAGAGCCGGCTGTGGCAGGCATCGTGGACCATGGTCCCGGCGAGCCACAACACCTGGTCGTCTGCCCCGAACCCGGGTGCGTATGCGGTCTCCTCGCCGACCAGGAAGGTCCTGGTGAAGACGTCCATCCCCGATCCTTCGCCCACCGATCGCACGGTGTCGATGTGGGCGAGGACCGCGTGGTAGGCGTCGGGAGCGTCCTCGGAGAGCCGGGTGAGCGCTGCGGTGGCGTGGGCCACGAACGCGTCGTCACCGTCGAGCGTGGGCCCGGCGAGGACGGCGGTGGTCGTGGTTTCGGCGCCGGTCGTGCTGGTCGGCGAGGACGGCGGCGCACTCGTGGACGTCGATGTCGGCGCCGCCGTGGTCGCCGTCGTGGCCGTGCTGGTGGTGGTGGCCGCTCCGCCGCACGACGCGGCGAGCAGCCCCAGCAGGACGATGGGGGTGAGGAGCCGAGTTAGATCCCGCGAGCGGAGACGACGGAATCGCTGTAGGGCTCGATCATGATGCATTCGCCCGGGCACTCCTCGGCGGCTTCGATGACGTCGTCGATCAGCTTGTCCGGCACCCTGGCCACGCCGCGAGCGCCGTCGGGGCCGTGGTCGTCGCCGTCGGCGCCGTCGAAGTAGATCGTCTTGCCGAAGTGGGCGGCCTCTTCCTTCACCGTCCACAGGCCGTCATCGCGGCCCAGGAACACATCGGGGGCGATCTCCTCACAGATGCCGTCCCCGGTGCACAGATCCTGGTCGATCCACACCATCAATTTGGTCGCGTCCGCCATCAGTCTCCTTCGCTGAGCAGGTCGAGGCCCTGGGTGTAGTGGCCGAGACCCTCGATCTGTCGGATGTATCTCGGATTCTTCTTGAAACGTCTGGCGATCTGGTCGTAGCCCTCACCTTCCGAGCGGAGGCGAAACACGGCCCGCTGCATCGCCGTCGGAACGGTTCGGGCTCGTTGCCCGCTGCGCGGGATGTCGGTCCACGCGATCACGCGCTCCACGTGGGCCGGGCTGCGGACCAGGCGGCGGGCGATCTCGTCGATGTGGACACCATCGTCGCGCATGGCGAGGACCCGGCGTTCCACCGGTCGGAGATGCGCTTGTTCTTGCATACCCGTATACGGTAGCGGGCCTGGGTTTTGCTCAGACGGTTCGGTGAACCGGCTACGTCGTCCCGTACAGATCGTCGAGGAAAAACCGCTCGGCGGCGGGATTCCCGTAGAGCGCCCACAGGACGAACAGCGCGATGGCCAGGTGCACGACCAGGCTGATCGAGAGGGTCTGGTCGCCGAGGCTGTCCAACACTTGCCATGTCAAGAAGACGAGCTGTAGCCCGAGGAGGAAGGCCAGCACGGCCCGGGCGCCGCGGATCCCCCGCAGGATCCCGATCCCGAGCGCGTACAGGGCAAGCGCGAACAGACCTTCGATGATGGCCGTCCACACCACGTCGCTCTGCTCGGGCCCGAAGATCAGCCGATAGACGGGCTCGTCCCGGTTCAAGAACAGGTTCAACGCTCGCGCCGCAGTGATGGTTGCCGAAATGAACACGACGATCGCCACCATGCTGACCACGGCCGGTCGCTCCCGCTGTGTCAGGTCGTTCGTCATCGATCCTCCCGAAGCCGTGGGCGAAGCGTACCCACCCGAAGCGGTCGCCGGTGTGACTGGTAGCCTCGCATCATGACCACGCCGACTCACTCGGCCCTTCGCGGCGTACCGCTCTTTGCCGGGTGCGACGACCATGCACTCGACCACATCGCGGCGATGGCGACCGAGTTCGAATGCCCGCCCCACCACGTCCTCGTCGAAGTCGGCCAGCCCGGCACCGGCCTGTTCATCATCGAGGAGGGCTCGGTCGAGGTCCTCCTCCCCGGCGGACGGGTCGCCACACGAGGACCGGGACAGTTCATCGGTGAGCTCGCCCTGCTCACCGACTCGCCGCGCACTGCCAGGGTGTCGTGCGGGTCGGACGTGCGGGGTTTGGCCATCAACCGGCGCGACTTCGTCCGGTTGCTCGAGGAGCACCCCGAGATCGCCGTCCCGATGGCCGTCGAGCTGGCGAGAAGGATCGCCGAGGAGGTCGCCTACGACATGGAGCACCAGCATGGATGACGACCAGCCCCTCCTCCGGGACAAGGTGCGCGCCGAGACCGTGAACATCACTCAGGGGGGTGCGGCCGACGTCGCCGCCGGAACCGTCACCGTGAAACAGGGCGGGGTGCAGAACGTGTCGAGCGCCCTCACCGACATCACCCAGGGCGGGGCCCTAATCGTCGAGGCAGACCACGCCACCTTCAACGCCTCCGGCGCCGCCATCGTGATCGCCGAGCAGGCGACCGTCGAGCGGTCGGGCGTCGGGATCCTCATGGCGAACTCGGTCAACGCCAGCGACTCGACCATCTGGTTCCTCCTCGCCGGCGAGGTGGAGGGCCGGCCGAAGGTCGCCGTCGACGCCCGCTTCGCTGCCATGATCGGCGCTGCGCTCGCGGTCACGCTGTACGCCCTGCGGAAGCTGTTCCGGTAGCCCCCATGAATTGCGCGAATTGCGGCGCCGAGCTCAAGCCGGGCGCCAAGTTCTGCTCCGAGTGCGGCACCCCGACCACCGTGGCGTGCACCAACTGCGGCAACGCCCTCGCCGCCGACGACAAGTTCTGCTCCGAGTGCGGCACGCCGGTGCCCACCGCCGCGGCGGCCCCGGGCCGGCCCGTCGCCGTGCCCGATCGTCCCGAGGAGCGGCGCATCGTCTCGGTGATGTTCATCGACCTCGTCGGGTTCACCCCGCTCACCGAATCCCGTGATTCCGAAGAGGTACGGGGCATGCTCACCCGTTACTTCGACCGGGCCCGCGAGGTCGTCGACCGCTACGGCGGGACCATCGACAAGTTCATCGGCGATGCGGTGATGGCCGTGTGGGGCGCCGACACCGCCCACGAGGACGACGCCGAACGTGCGGTACGCGCCGCCATGGAGCTCGTAGACCAGATCGAGGAGCTCGGCGTCCAGGAAGGCATCCCCGAGCTGCGCGCCCGCGCCGGTGTGCTCTCCGGGGAGGCAGCGGTGGGTGGCGACGGCAACGACGCCACCGGGCTCATCATCGGTGAGATCGTGAACACCGCCTCCCGTCTGCAGGGCGCCGCCGACCCGGGCTCGGTGCTCGTCGGCCGGTCGATCGTGGACGGGGCCTCGGCCGCCATCGAGTTCGCGCCGGCCGGGAGCGTCGACCTCAAGGGCATTGCCGAGCCCGTTGAGACGTGGCGGCCGACGCGCGTGCTCGGCGGCCGGCTGGGCAACCGCCGCGCCGAGGGCCTGGTGCCGCCCTTCGTGGGACGGGCCGACGAGCTGAGGCTGCTCCGTGACTCGCTCAACGCCACCCGCCGTGAGGGCCGGGCCCGGCTGGTGTCGATCGTCGGCCAGGGCGGCATCGGCAAGAGCCGGCTCGGCGACGAGTTCTGGAACTACGCCGACGGGCTGTCGGAGACCACCTACTGGCACCAGGGCCGCTCCCCCGCCTACGGCGATGGGCTCGCCTTCTGGGCGCTCGGCGAGATGGTTCGCCAGCG
>CAYQZO010000198.1:0-4340 GCA_964421925.1 uncultured Acidimicrobiaceae bacterium | reverse complement strand
AACAAGGCGACCCAGGACGACCTGCAATTCACCATGCTCGGCAACACCGCCATGCACATGCCCGGCTCGGCCAAGCACATCCCGCAGGGCCTGGGCGGGCTTCCCGGCATGACCGGCTACGCCACCAAGATGCTCAAGGACCAGATTGCAGGCCTGGACGTCCCCGAAGTCCCCGAGTTCCTGCGGCTGCTCCACGAGATGGGCGTCAAGCTGTGGGCATGCAAGATGTCCGTGGACATGATGGGTCTGGAGAAGGACGACATGATGGATGAGGTCGAGGACATCATCAACGTCAACGACTTCGTCGAGCTCAGCGACGGCGCCCAGATCATCTTCGTGTGAGGAGGACGATGGAAATCAACACCGGAATCGGCGAGAGCGACCGCAAGGAGATCGCTGAGGAGCTTGCCGGGCTCCTCGCCGATACCTACACCAGCTACTTGAAGACCCACGCCTACCACTGGAACGTGACCGGGCCGATGTTCCGATCACTGCACCTGATGTTCGAGGAGCAGTACATCGAGCTGTGGAACGCAGTCGATGTGATCGCCGAACGCATCCGTGCCCTCGGGTTCCCGGCACCGGGCAGCTACGGCGAGCTCGCCAGGCTCAGCTCGGTGGAGGACGATGAAGGCACCAGCGACGCCATGCAGATGGTCCGCAACCTCGTGGCCGCCCACGAGAGCGTGGTCCGCACCGCGAGAGGCGTTCTCGCCCGGGCCGAGGCCGGCGACGACGTCGCCACCGTGGATCTGGCCACGCAGCGGATCGAGGTACACGAGAAAACCGCCTGGATGCTGCGGGCAACGGCTGCATAAGAGCGTTGAGCGTTCAACGCTCAACGCTCAACTTCTCTGTGAACCAGTTCTCGGCCAGCTCGGCGACGCGTTCCAGCGCCCCGGGTTCGGGGAACAGATGGGTGGCGCCCGGGACGACCTCGAGGACCGCCTCGCCACCGAGTCCGGCGCGGGCGGATTCGTTCAGCGGAAGAACCGCGGTGTCGGCGCCCCCGACGATGAGCAGCGTCGGAGCGGTCACCTGGGGGAGCCACGGACCGGCCAGGTCGGGCCTGCCACCGCGGGACACGACAGCAGAGACGCCTGCCTGCGGCCGGGCGGCCACCCAGAGTGCGGCGGCGGCACCGGTACTCGCCCCGAACAGCCCGAGCGGCTGATCGGCAAGCTCGGCGTGTTCGCCCACCCACGCGCAAACCGCGGATAGCCGCCCGCCGAGGAGCTCGATGTCGAAGACGTTGGCCCGGTCTTGCTCCTCGTCGGTGGACAGCAGGTCGAAGAGAAGTGTTGCCAGCCCGGCGCGGTTGAGCTCGGCGGCCACGAACTGGTTGCGCCGGCTGTGCCGGCTGCTGCCGCTGCCGTGGGCGAACACGACGATCCCGGTGGTGGGGTCGGGAATGGTGAGGAGTCCGGCGAGCCGCTGCGGCCCGACCGGCACCACCACCTCCTCAGCGGCCTTCACCATCGTCCTCCCCGGCGCCGTCGAGCGAATCGGCGACGAGCAGCAGGGTACCCGCGGCGATGAACGGGCCCCCGGAGAGGAGGGCCGCCACCAGGTGCCAGCTGTCGGCGGTGGCCGCAGCGAATGCGCTGAACGCGATCCCGGCGGCAATGGCGGCGAGCTGGGAACCGCGTCCGTCCTGCTGGGCGACGAACCAGGCGATGAAGTTCACCGCCACCAGGGTCACGGCGGCTACGTCGTGCATGGTGCGGCTCCCCAGGAGGCCGAAGTACCGGTCGGCGAGCGCAAAGCCCCAGGCGAGTGATGCGATGAGGCCGACCGAGAGGCCGGCCCAACGGAGCATGTCCGCCAGGGTCGTGGAAGGGACCGGCTCGGCTGCCTGGGGTTGGTGGTCGAGCGCGGCGCTGCGTCGCCTTCGCTCTCGCATGGCGGCGCGCACACGCTCACCGAGCTTCCGTCGTTGCGTTGCCTCGGTCCTCATCACCCACATCGAACCGCCCCGACCCGCGTGCGAGTAGAGCCGATCGGCCCGTGGAAGGGTGGAGCGCGACCCGCCAGGCGGGCCGCGCTCCGTCGAACCGGTTACATCGTGGGTGTGACCTTGACGGTCACCTTGTCGGTTGATACCTCCGACTCCACGGGAAGCGGTACGGAGACGGTCAGGATCCCCTGATCGTAGGTAGCAGTTATCGCTTCTGCGTCGACGCCTTCGGGAAGGAGCACGTCCCGACGGAACGTCCCGAAGCGGCGCTCGCGCAAGTACCGGTTCTCGTCTTTGACCTCGCGGTCGGTCTTCTTCTCGCCGGTGATGTGAAGCACGTTGTTCTCGACATCGATCTCCAGCTCGGTATCCGGGTCGATGCCCGGCAGCTCGGTACGAACCATGAGGGTGCCGTTCTCCCGGTACACGTCGGTAGCCGGCCTCCAGCCGGTGGTCACCGGACGCACACCGAGGCGGTCGATCAGGTCCTGCATATCTCGTTCCAGCGTGGTGAAGACTCCGAAAGGCTCCCAGCGAGTGATGGCCATGGTTTCACCTCCTCTCCGCCGCGCACACGCGGCTGGCCACCTTCAGTGCACCGCACCCGGCCTCGTCTGGGAAGGGTCCAAGGTCACAGCCTCCTGGGTGGCATCCAGCCCTACCCGGCGGTGGCCCTACTCAGCACCATGAGGCCATGGATTCTGCGGGCCTCCTCCTGGCAGCGGGCGTCGCCATCGGCGTCGGTTTCGCTGCGGCCATGCTGGCCAGCCGGCGGGCGGTGAGCGACGCCGCCAATCTGGCCGCGGGTACACGGATACCTCCCTTCGTCATCGGGATCACGCTCTTGTCGATCGGAACCGATCTTCCCGAGATCGCCAACTCGATCGTTGCTTCGGTGACCGGCCACGGCGATCTCAACGTCGGTGACTCGGTTGGGTCGGCGGTCACTCAGGCAACCCTGGTACTCGGTCTGCTTCCCCTTCTCGGGGGTGCGTTTCTCGTCGGTCGACGAGGGACGGGTGCAGTTGGCGGTGCGACGGTAGGTGCGCTTGTCGCAGGCGCCGTTCTCATGGCCGACGGGGGCATCTCGCGCGCTGATGCGTTGTTCTTGACCGTGCTCTGGGTTGCCGGGAGCGCGCTCGCCTGGCGGGTACTGCCAAAGAGCGCTCAGCCGACGATGCAGGTACACGCGCGGGACCGGCTGCAGAAGATCGCGAGCGTGCTCCTTGCCCTCGTCGTGGTCGCCGCCGGTGCCGCAGCCGCGGTGTGGGGCCTGACCACGGTGGCGAGCACGCTCGCCGTCCCGGAATACCTGGTGGCGTTCTTCGTGGCGTCGCTCGGCACCTCGCTTCCGGAGCTGATCGTCGATGTGACTGCCATCAGAGAGGGCCAACGCGACCTGGCCGTCGGCGACGCCCTCGGCTCGAGCTTCGTGGACGCGACCCTGTCGATCGCCGCCGGTCCGCTCATCGCTCCGGTCGCAGTGACCGCTTCACTCGTCGTGCCCGGCTCGCTGCTCGCTGCGCTGGTGATCGCTGCAGTCGTGGCGCTGCTCTGGGTGCGCCGTCGTCACGACCTGGCATCAGGCCTGGCTCTGCTCGCCGTCTACGCCCTGGTCTACCTGCTGTGGATGAGTGCCTGATCGTCGGCGAATCGTCCGGCGAGCATGAAGAGAACCCCGGCGGCGATGAATGGACCGCCGCTGACGAGCGCGGCGAGCAGGTGGTTGTGCCCGGCCGTTGCCATGGCGAAGGCGCTGAACGCCACACCGGTGAAGACGCTCAATAGGCCGCCAACGTGTTGGTACCGATTGGCCACGAGGAAGGCGAGGGTGTTCCCCGCCGCCAGGATGGCAAGCGCGACCCCTTCGGCGGTGACCCCGTCTTCCCCTTCGCCGGCCATGGTGTTCGCCACCAGGGCGAAGGTCCACATCAGCACACCGAGGAAACCGATCACCCGGGCACTCCAACGGAACACGGTCGTCATGACGTCATCTCTACACCCACCGGCGGCCCTGGTGTAGGGGATGAGGTCCCGGGGTGGTGGTCAGCCGCTCGTGTAGTTGATCAGCATGTCCATGTAGTTGGAACGGACGAAGGTATCCCCGTCCGGAGCGCTCGACAGACTCATGGATCCTTGGAGCTGGTGGACCGTCTGATACTCGTGCTCGTCGAGCCAGACACGCATCCCTTCGAGCACCGCGGTGACGTGTGCGGGGCCCAGCCGCAGCAGGGCACTCGCCATCATCACCGCGTTTGCCCCCACCGCGATCGCCTTGAGCGCATCGTCTGCGCCGTGTACCCCGCTCGTGATCGCCAGGTCGCAATCCACGTCGTTGCGCAGGATGGCCACCCACCGCAGCGGCAGGCGCAGCTCTTCGCTC
>CAYQZO010000197.1:0-4363 GCA_964421925.1 uncultured Acidimicrobiaceae bacterium | reverse complement strand
CGCACACCGAGATCGACGCCAGCGACCCGCCGCCCGGCAGCGACCCGACGCTGCAGTTCCCGGGGATCCCGGACCTGCCCTGACGGGGCAGGAGCCGACCCACCGGCCGTCGAACACCTCCCCAGGGAGTCCACGCCGTCCCGGGGAACACACTGATGCACCTGCGCACGATCGCCGCCCTGCTCGCGGCCGGGCTGGCCGTGGCCGCCGCCCCCGGCATCGAACCCGGCTACACCTCCGAGGACGGCGAGACCGTCTTCGTCCAGTCCACGGCCTGGTTCACGCCGTCCGCCCCCACCGGGGTCGGCAACGTCGACCACGAGACCGGCGCCTTCAGGGGCTGGGACGACACCGGGCCGACCGGACCGCTCGGCGGGGGGGTTGACGGCGTTGCGGACCCATTCGACACGTTGCGACCGGGGCGCTTTCCACGCCCAGGTCTCCACCGGCTCGAACCCGGGCACCATGACCTGCGGAGAGGATCCCAGGGACCTGAGTAGCCACGAGCTTCCGGTATTGCCGTAGTAGAGGCACACGAAACCGGCCATGAGGCCCAGCAGGGTACCGGGTGGCCGGCGCGTAGTCCCGGTTCGTCGGGTCGATCAGGCGTGGGTCAGGTTTGGACGGCAGCCAGAACCTGGTCTTGGACAGCCCGTCACCGGCGCGGCCCGGGCCGGCGTCTCAGGACCGGCGTTCGGGTCGGAGAGCGGCGACCCCGGTACCCTGCCCAGCCGAATGAGGGAAGTCCAACGCATCCTGGTCTGCGGTTACTACGGATTCGCCAACACCGGAGACGAGGCCATCCTCGCAGCATTGATCACCGACCTGCGCAAGGTCCATCCGGCGGCGGAGGTGACGGTGATGTCAGGCCACCCCGCAGGCACTCATGCGGACCATGGTGTGGCGGCGATTCACTGGCAGGACATCGCCGCCATGGTGGAGTCGGCCCGGGAAGCCGATCTCATGGTGTTGGGGGGAGGCGGGCTCTTCCAGGACCAACACGGATTCGACGAGACGCAGACACTCACTCCCGAGCATGGCGGGATCGGCTACTACGCCGGGTTCGCCCTGCTGGCACCGCTCACCCGCACCCCGCTCGTCATCTATGGGGTGGGGGTGGGGCCGCTGAACACGGAGATCGGCCGACACTGGACCCGGATCGCCTTCCGGCACGCCACGGCGACATCGGTTCGTGATGAAGGCTCGCTTGCCCTCCTGTGCGAAATCGGGGTAGACACCTCGGGAATCGCGGTCACCGCCGATCCGGCCTGGGCGCTCCAGTCCAGCGATGGAAATATCGCCGAAAGCATTCTCACCCTCGAAGAAGTAGCAGAGGCGTCGAAGACGGTGGCGGTGGCGGTGCGACCCTGGGGCGACGACTACGGGTGGGCAGATCCCCTCGCCGGAGCTCTCGACCGCCTGGTGGACGAGTTGGACGCCCGGGTTCTCTTTGTCCCCTTCCAGGACTCCCCCCGGCCCCATGAGAACGACCCTCACGCCGCGGTGGAGGTCTTCCGACGCATGCGGCGCAACGAGAGGGCCTCGATCATCCGCGGCATGTACTCGGTTGAGGAACGGGCAGCTCTCATCGCATCGTCCGATCTGCTGGTGGGGATGCGTCTCCACTCCATCATCTTCGGTCTGGCCGCCGACGTCCCCACTGTGGCCATCGCCTACGACCCCAAGGTCTCACAGGCGATGGCGGACATGGACCGGGCCGAACTGTCGACGCCCCTCGACGAGCTGACCGCAGACTGGGTGGTGGCTTCGTCGAGAACCGCGATGGAGCTGGGCCCGGCACTCGCAGCCGAGGACATGCGCCGGCGTGCCCTGGCCAACTACAGAGTCCTAGAGGGCACGGGCACCGTTCCGGAGGCGTCCGTCGAGGCACGGGCGGCCGTGAGCGAGCTCCTCCTCGCCCAGGCGGCCACTCACGGAGTTCGCACCTCCGAGATCCGGCGTCTCCGCAACGAGAACGCACGGATCTGGCAGCAGTACGAGCACGAACGGGCCGCACACCGTCGCGCCTACGAGGCGCTGGCGCAGCAGCTCGAGGACCTGGTCAACACCAAGGCGGTCAGGGCGGCCAACGCCTACTGGGGTCTGCGGGAGACGATCCGCGGCGCCATCCGTGAGCTGGGCAAGAGGGCACCGGAATCGATTCGCCCCAGGCTGAAGAAGATGGTCGGCGGATACAGAGACCCCGGCCCTCCGCAGCCCCCGGCGGAGGTGGACCAAGACATGGTGGCAGCCGCGGTCGAGCAGGTGGAGGAGGTCCTGGAACGGCACCGCGACGTTCCCGGGATCGTCGTCTACCCACCGTCGATCGGCTGGAACACGTCGCTGTTTCAGCGCCCCCAGCAGATGGCGCTGGCCTTCGCCAAGCTCGGCTATCTGGTCTTCTACGGAGTCGACGAACGGGAAGGGATCGGCGACCTGATCGAGCCCCGAGCCGAGCGCGTCTACCTGTATCCGGTCTCATGGGCGATGCTGGAAGCCGTAGGGCGGATCCCCAGACCGATCACGCCGTCATACGTGTACAACTTCTCCTGGACCCGGAAGCTCTCCGACCCCCGGGTGATCTTCGAGCACATCGACGAACTCGAGGTCTTCACCACCACTCACACAATCGAGGATCTCGGGGTCTGGTACGACGAGGCAGTCGAGGAAGCCGAGGTGGTGGTGGCCTCGGCCCGCGACCTGATGGGTTCGGTGAAGCCGCGCCGTCCCGACGTCTTCCTGTGCCCCAATGGAGTCGACTACCAGCATTTCGCCGGTGTCATCGACCCCGATCCGCCCGACGACATCGTCGACATCGCCGGAAACGGCAGACCCATCGTCGGCTACTACGGGGCTCTCGCCGAATGGGTCGACTATCCCTTGATCCGCAAGACGGCCACCGAGCTGTCAGATTTCGAGTTCGTGTTCATCGGGCCCGACTACGACGGCTCCATCAAGGAGCACACGGAGGTCTTCGGGCTCCCCAACGTGCGCTGGCTGGGAGTCAAGCCCTACGCCGAGCTGCCTGCCTATCTCCACTGGTTCGATGTGGCGACGATCCCCTTCGTGGTCAGCGAGGTGACACACTCGGTGTCCCCCATCAAGCTGTTCGAGTACATGGCGGGCGGGCGCCCGGTGGTGACGCCGAACCTGCGGGAGTGCACCTACTACGAGGCGGTGCAGATTGCGTCGGATGCCGACGGGTACGTAGCGCGGCTGCGCGAGGCCGCCCTGGTGTTGCGACACGACCAGGACCACCAGGCGCTCCTGAGACGTACCGCCCGGGCGAACACCTGGGAGATGCGGGTGGGCAGCCTCATCGACGCCCTCGCCCGGGCGGGCCGGCTCTAGCCGGAAGTCCCGTTTCGACGATCCCGGGCCCAGGTGACCCGCCTGAGGTCGAGACTCTCGAGACGCTCCAGCACCGGTTGCAGCCGGGCGCTCCATGAGTGCTCCAGGGCAGAGGCTCGAAGCTCGTTTCGATCCGTCACCAAGGCCCCGTCGATTGCGTTCACCATTCCTTGCGCATCAGCGGCGGTCTCCACCATCGGCTCGTCCACACAGGCAGGCAGCGGAGTGGCCACACACGGAGTACCGGCCGCCATGTACTCATACATCTTGAGTGGTGTCACCCCTTCGGTCATCCGGTCCACCCGAAACCAGATCACCCCCACGTCGAATCCCTGTGCGTAGCCGGGAATCCGATGACTCGGCTGCTCGGCGATGACCATCATACCCTCCCGTCGTCGAACGTGCTCGAGACGCGACTCCACTCGAGGGTCGACCGGTCCCACCAACACGAATTGCCAGTCCGGCCGGAGAGACATCACCTCCTCGAGAAGGTCGAAGTGGAACCAGGTGGAGATCATCCCGTGATACCCGATGACGGGTCGGTCACGCTGGTAGGGTGGGAGCTCGGTAGGGCGAGGCATCGGCTTGGCGAACATGTCGGGATCGACTCCGTTGCGGACCAAGATGAGATCGGGACGCTCCGGTCGGTGTCGCTCGGCGAGGACCGTATTGGAGACCAGGACGAGGTCGGCGCGACGCATCACCTGCGGATGGTGGTAGCGAACCCTGCGCTCCTCGGGCAGACCCTCCTCGTCGGCGTCGTAGATGGATAGATCGTCGAGGATGTCGTAGATCACCACAGCATCCTCGAAATTGCCGATGAGATGCCGTAGCGGGGCGAAGTGCAGATAGAGGATCACCCCGGATCGGGGAACTTCGCGCAGCGTGTCTCGAATGCTCACCCCATCGGCCTGGCGGGAGCCCTTCTCGTCGTGGTCGACGAAGTACACCGGGTGCCCGGCATCGGCGAAAGCCGACATCAGATACTGGGGACGCTGGCGCATGACGTCAC
>CAYQZO010000196.1:0-4372 GCA_964421925.1 uncultured Acidimicrobiaceae bacterium | reverse complement strand
ATGAGAAGAGGCGAATCAAAGACTCCTTCGGTCTGTTGAAGGGCGCAGGGCTGGTCACAATCGGATCCGCTATCGCGGTCGTTGGCACCTGTATTGGTGGTGCTCTCTTCGTTGTCTTTCTTTCCTCCTGAGGAGCACCAGTCCGGGCAGGGGTCTCCTCGGGAGCGTGCCCGGTTATGTGTGACGCACCAGGCGGAGACAACGTACCGAACAGGGAGAGCCCCGCCTAGGGGGTAGTTCGCCAACGACCCAGCCTTGAGTGTCTGCTCGATCGGACCCTCACCCCTCGCCCGCGAAGGACAGAGTGTTGTGCTACCAGCCGGTCCCGCACCTTTCCAACAAAGTCAGGTACACCCCTAGCCCCTCAACATGACACAAAGCTGACACACCCGAACTCGGAGCAAGTCCGCGGACCTCCGCGCAACTAGGAACCAGGGGAAGCCCATAACCCCTGCAGTGCATGGGATCACGTGACCTCCGTGCTCGATGGTCAAGTGGCGCAAGGGACCCCGAAAACGGCTCCGTATGGTCTGAAAAACCAGAGGTCGGCAGTTCGACCCTGCCCCTGACCACAAGCCAGTGATGACGCGCCACGCCGACCAGGACCGCCGAAGCGGCCCGAACGGTACGTCGCCGTGTTGTGTGAGTTGGCTGTAGGTTGGCGTTGTGGCGGAGATTCAGGATCTCTGGTGCCGTCTGCTGATCGTTCGATGACGATGTGTCAGCGTTGCGACGCATACGGGTGAATCCGAGGCTGCGCATCAACGGCGGTCTGACCAACCCCAGCGAGCGGGAAGACTGCGCCCGGTATCGACTGGCGTAGGCGAATGGCTATTGAGGCCGGAGTTCGGTTCGAGCAAGTCAGGGATCAGCTCACGGCCAGCCGTCGCGCCCTGATCGCGGTCACACGCTCCCCCGACCTCCGGCGGGTCCAGCTGGCCTACATCGGCTACAACGTCGCCGAGTGGGCGTCGTTCATCGCCGTCTCCGTGTATGCCTTCGAGCTCGCCGGACCGCGCGGCCTCGGCCTCCTCGCCGTGGTACAGCTGGTCCCGTCCGCACTGGTGGCGCCATTCGCTGCGGTACTCGGCGACGGGTTCCCCCGGGAGCGGATGCTCCAGATCGCCTATGCGATCGAGGTGATCGCCGTTGGCGCGATCACGGCGGCGATGCTGCTCGGCGCACCGCCGTGGGTCGTCTACGTCGTGGCGGGCGCGGTTGCGGTCAGCTTCACCCTGGTTCGTCCTCTTCACGAATCCCTGATCCCGTTGCTGGCTCGGTCGCCGAGCGAGACGATGGCCGGCTACGTCGTCGCCTCGATGATCGCCAAGGCGAGCGCCGTGATCGGTCCGTTGCTCGCCGCGCTGATCATGGTCTTCGCGGGCCCCGCCGAGGTGTATGCCGTTCTCACCCTGATCCTGCTCGCCGCCACGTTGGTGGTGCTGCGGCTGACCGTGCGGACCGAGCCGGCGAGCAAGTTCGACGGGACCACTCGCCTCGCCTCCGAGGCACTTCGGGGCTTCCAGCTGATGGTGAGCGACCCCAAGCCCCGAGTGCTGGTGATCATGATGGGTGCCGGCAAGGTCGTGCTCGGCTTCCTCGACATCATGATCGTCGTCCTCGCCTTCGACGTGTTCATGAGCGGTGACTCCGGAACGGGGCTGCTCAGCTCGGCTTTCGGCGTTGGTGGAATCCTCGGTGCGATCGCCACCGTCTCGCTCATCGGCAAGGACCACCTCGCGTCGATCGCGCGAAACGGCATGTTGCTCTACGGCGTTCCGATCGCGCTTATCGCGTTTGTCGACGTGCAGAGCGCGGCGTTCGTCGCGCTCATCGTCTCAGGCCTCGGGTCGGCCCTGATCGACGTTGCGGGCCGCGTGATGCTGCAGCGGGTGGCGCCAAACGAAGCCTTGTCACGCGTCTTCGGCGTTCTCGAGAGCGCGTACATGACCGGCGAGGCGCTCGGCGCGGTCGTTGCCGCCGCAGTGACGGCGGCGTTTGGGACCACCGCCGCCCTGATGGTGAGCGGGTTCTTCCTCCCGGTGCTGTGGGTGGCCATCCGCCGGCCTCTCGACACGGCTGATGTCGGCATCGCGGTGGCGCCTGAGTATCTCGAACTGCTCCATGCGTTGCCGATGTTCGAGGCGCTGGGACCGGCCGAGCTGGAGCGCATCGCCCAGCAGCTCACCCTGGTGCGAGCAGCGACCGGCACCGGCGTCATCATCGAGGGAGAGGAAGGCGATCAGTTCTTCGTGATCACCGATGGCAGTGTCGCGGTCACCAAAGAGAATCGTCAGTTGGCAACCCTCGGCCGCGGCGAGTACTTCGGCGAGATCGCGCTGCTCCGCGACATGCCTCGCACCGCCACGGTCACCGCCACCAGCGACCTGGAGCTGCTTGCCATGGACCGGGTCAACTTCGTGGAAGCGATCGTGCCGTTCTCGTCGACCGCCTGCACCACCGAGGAGTTCATCAACCAGCGGCTCGCTGCGCAGTGAACAACAGCTCGCCGAACCTTGGCGTCGTTCGTGTCTGGGGCACGCGTAGAGGAGGTCGTAGACACGAACGACGCTCCTCGACGGTCGCGCTCCCGGTATTGTCTGCGCCGCAGACCAAGGGGAGGCATGGATTCAGTCGTCAGCCTGATCGTGATCGTCGTCGTGATCGCCGTGGCCTGGTGGCTGCTGCGCAAGATCCTGCACATCGGCTTCCTGGTCGCGATGGCGCTGCTCCTCCTCTTCGGCTGGTGGTTCTTCTTCGTCCGGTAGCCCCACCCGGCGAAACACCCGGAGTAGCGAAAAGAATGCTCTCGGTATCCTTGGATAACATCCATCGATCGGATATCGTTGCCTCGTAGGGGATTGGGGCTGGGCACCAGTCTGCTGTCTTGTTGGGGAAAGAGGGGAAAGGCAGATGGGTAGGAAGGCCGTCATCGCGGTGCTCGCTGCGCTCGTCGTGTTGGTCACGGCGGTGGCTGCGTACGGGCAGGAGGGGAACCCGAACGATCCGGGGTATTGGGAGGACCAGTTCGACCATACCGCGACGTGCGTCAAGATCGACCCGCCCGACGGTGCCAACCCGTACGGGTCGCTCACGAGTGATGGCCTGGCGGTGGTGCTCAACCCGTACCAGCAGGCGTGGCCGGGTGATCATTACGAGGCGTTGATCGTCAAGAGCGGCACCGTGGACATCGGGTACGGGCCCGGGAACGCGGTGTATCCACACCCGTCGGCCGGTCTCGAGTACACGCCGCCACCGAACCCGGGCGGCCAGGCGCCGCAGGTGTCGCATTGGATCGTCTGTTTCGGCACGACGCCGGACCCCACGACCACGACCACGACGACGTCGACCACGACGTCGACCACCACCACGACCACGACGTCGACGACCACGACGACGTCGACCACCACGACGACAACAACGCTGCCGACGACCACGACGACCCAAGCCACTACAACGACCAGTGAGGCCCCCACCACGACGGTCCTCCCGCAGACGACCACGACGATCACCGACCCGGGCACCTCGACGACGGTGGAGACGCTTGTGTTCCCGATTGGCGGCGTGGCCACCGGGGGGGGAAGCACCGCGGGAGGCGGCAACGCAGGTCTCATGCTCCTCGCCCTGGGAACCCTCGCCCTGATCGCAGCAGCGGCCATGTGGGCACAGGGGTTCCGTATCCGGGCCCGCAAGGAGTAGTCGTCCGGCTCGACTCGAACGTTCTGTTCCGTTGCTGTCTATTTGACAAACGGATCTGTCAAATCTAGTTTGGCCCGATGCCAGCCGATCTCGCCGTCATCGACGAACCCGCAGCCGCCCATGCCGCCTTGTCGCCGCTGCGGAGTCGCATCCTCGCCGAGATGGCCGAACCCGCCTCGGCCACCGAGATCGCGACACGGTTGGGACTCCCCCGGCAGAAGGTGAACTACCACGTGGGTGTCCTCGCCGAGCATGGTCTCATCGAGCTCGTCGAGGAGCGGCCCCGTCGCGGCTGCATCGAGCGCCTGTTCCGGCGCTCCGGCAAGGTGGTGCTCGCCCCAGACCTGCTCGAGCCCATCGAATCCCGGCAGGCCGGATCCGCACAGGCGGTCGTTGCCGCAGCCGCCGATGTCATCCGTGCCCTCGGCGACGCCGACACCCTCCAGGCGCCGACGGCAGCCATGGTCACCGCGGTGACCTTCGCCCGGCCGGCCGACATGACCGCATTCCTCGAGCAGGTCGCCGCCCTCGCCGCCGGGTTCGATCAGGGCGACGGTGAGGGTCGCCGCATCCAGCTTTCCGTTCTCGCCCACGGCGTCACCGGCCACCAAGGAGGACGGCAATGACCGACCGGGAGTTCACCTTCGAGGTGGCGATGGATCTGGAGACCGTG
>CAYQZO010000195.1:0-4374 GCA_964421925.1 uncultured Acidimicrobiaceae bacterium | reverse complement strand
CTTGCACACTCGTCGGCTCGGCGGCGAACAGCATCCGCGAGAGGTTTATGCAGTAGCAGCCGATGTCCATGAGCGCCCCACCGCCGTTGTCCACCCGGTTGCGGATGTTGGTGGGGTCGTCGTTGAAGTAACTGAACCAGCTCTGCACCGCCTGCAGCTCTCCGATGGCCCCCGTCCTGACCAGCCGCACCACCTCCACCCACGTTGGGTGATGCCGGTACATGAACGCCTCCTGGAGCTTGACCCCTGCTGCGGCGCAGGCGGCGGCCATCTCCTGGGCCTGCTCCGCGGTGAGGGCGATCGGCTTCTCACAGAGCACGTGCTTGCCGGCCGCGGCCGCCTTGATGGTCCACTCGGCGTGCAGGTCGTTGGGCAGCGGGATGTAGAGGGCGTCGACATCGTCGGCGGCGAGGAGCTCCTCGTAGGATCCGTAGGCGGCCGGGATGCCGAGCTCGGCTGCGGCCTCCTTCGCCCGGTCGCTCGACCGCGAGGCGATGGCCACGACCTCACCGTTGCCGGCGCGCTGGATGGCCGGCGTCACCTTCTTCATCCCGATGTCGGCGGTGCTGAGGATCCCCCAGCGAACCTTGTCCATGGTCACTCCTTGAGTAGCGCTCCGGTCCAGGCGCCGCCGGCGCTGCTCGACGCGATGGCGGCCTCCACGAACCGCACCCCGAGAGCACCGTCCAGGGCATTGGGGAAGTGCAACGCAAGCGGATCGGCGGGAACTCCGACGCGGCGGGCGGCGATGGCCTCGGCGGCGTCCGAGTAGATGGTGGCAAAGCCCTCGTGGAACCCCTCCGGATGCCCGGCCACGATTCGGCTCGCCCGGGCGGACAGGGGGAGGGTGCCCGGCCCGTTCGGGGTGCGCATCTGGGCAGGCCCGTCGATCGGCTTGAAGAGGAGGCGCGTCGGGTGCTCCTGGAGCCACTCGAGGGTCCCGCCCGTCCCCGAGACGCGGATCCACAGCGAGTTCTCCACCCCGGCTGCGGCCTGGGTCACCCAGAAGCTGCCCCGTCCTCCGTTGTCGAAGCGCAGCATCGCCGCCGCGTAGTCATCGACGAGGCGGCCGGGCGCGATGTGCCCGACCTCGGCGGCCACCTCGGCTACCTCCAGACCGGTGATGAACCGGACCAGGTTGTGGGCATGGGTCCCGATGTCGCCAAGGACGAGCGATGGGCCGCCCCGGACCGGGTCGTAGCGCCAGGGCAGGCCATCGGCGGGGTCGGGGTCGTCGTCTTCGGCCTTGTGGCCCTGGACGTACTCCACCTGGACCAGGCGGATCTCGCCGAGCTGGCCGTCCTGGACCATGGCTTTGGCCTGACGGACCATGGGATAGCCCGTGTAGTTGTGGGTCAGGCAGAAGACGAGGCCGGTCTCATCGACCCGGTGCACCACGTCGAGTGCTTCGGTGAGGGTGTTGGTGATCGGCTTGTCGCTGATCACGTCGAAGCCGCCGCCGAGTGCGTCCATGGAGAAGGCGTAGTGGCTGTCGTTCGGGGTCATGATGGCGACCACGTCGGCGCCGTCGTTGCGATCGGCCTCGGCGGCGAGCAGCTCCTTCCCGGTGCCGTAGGCCCGGTCCGGGTCGAGACCGAGCGCCGCCCCGGCGGCCCGGGATCGTTCTGGATCCGAGGACAGTGCCCCGGCGACCAGGTCGTAGCGGTCGTCGAGCCGGGCGGCGGTGCGGTGCATCGCACCGATGAAGCTCCCGGGGCCTCCGCCGATAACCGCGAGCCTGAGCCTGCGTCCCAGCATGGCGATGACCGGATTGGCGTCGCTCAACTAACTTCGCCCTCTCTCGTGGAGGCGAAGTTAGTGCCTGCGACCGAAACGATCGATCTCGGCCCGGTCGGCGTCACCTTCGTCGTCGACGCCGGGCCCCGCATTCTCGGCTACGCCCGGCACGGCGGTCCGCAGCTGTTCGCAACACTGCCCGGTGTTCTGATCGACGGCCCCGCCGGTGAATACGCCTTCCTCGGCGGACACCGCCTGTGGCGCGCCCCCGAGGTCCCGGCCACCACCTACCAGCCCGACGACCAACCCGTGGACGTCGACGAGCTCGAGGACGGCATCCGTCTCACCGGACCTCCCGATGGCGACGGGATCTCCAAGACCATCGAGGTTCGCCAAGACGGCGTGGCGACGGTGGTCGATCACACCCTGCGCAACGACGGCCCCGCGCCGGTCCGATGCGCACCGTGGGCGATCACCCAGCTGACGACGGGCGGTATGGCGACGCTGCCCCAACCAGTCGAACCGGTCGATCCCGACGGGGTGCTCCCCAACCGCAGCGTCGTGCTCTGGCCCTACACGGACCCTGCAAACATCGAGTTCGGCCCGGCCGAGATCCGCATTCGGGCCGACGAGGCGCCCAGGAGCAAAGTCGGCCAGCCCAACCGGAGGGGATGGCTCGCCTACGAACTCGACGACGAGGTGTTCGTCAAGTGGTCTCCGCTCCACGACGACGCGCGCGCTTACGCCGACCTGGGCGCCTCCGTCGAGTGCTATCGCGACCACCGGTTCCTCGAGCTGGAGTCGCTCGGTCCTCTCGTCGATCTCGCCCCCGGCGCCGAAACGACCCATCGCGAGGTGTGGAGGCTGATTCCCCTCGAGGGGAGGCCGCCCGGCGATGTCCTAGCCTCACTCCGGGAGCGTGCGGGATGAGCCACTACCTCGGCATCGACACCTCGACGACCGCCACCAAGGCGCTGCTCATCGACGCCGGCGGAGGCGTCGTGGCGATCGGGCGCTCCGAGTACGACTACGAGACGCCCCGGCCGCTGTGGTCCGAGCAATCGCCGCAGCTGTGGTGGGACGCCACCGTCGCTTCGATCCGGGACGCCCTGGCCGCAGCCGGAGTCGACGGGTCCGACGTGGCCGCAGTGGGGCTCACCGGCCAGATGCACGGTCTCGTGCTCCTCGAAGATGCCGGTGAGGTGCTTCGCCCCGCCATCCTGTGGAACGACCAGCGCACTCAGGCCGAATGCGACGAGATCCGGGAGCGGATCGGGAAGCAGCGCCTGATCGCGGTGACCGGAAACGACGCCCTCACCGGGTTCACGGCTCCGAAGATTCTCTGGGTCCGGAACCACGAGCCCGACGTCTTCGCCAACGCAGCCCACGTCCTGCTTCCCAAGGACTACGTCCGCTATCGCCTCACCGGGGCATTCGCCACCGACAAGGCCGGCGCATCGGGAACCCTGCTGTTCGATCTCGCCGCCCGGGACTGGTCGGAGGAGCTCGTCGCCGCGCTCGGCATCCCCGGGGACTGGCTGCCGGAAACACACGAGGGCCCGGCGATCACCGGCGTGCTCAGCGCCGAGGCTGCCGCGGCCACCGGGCTCAGCGGCGGAATACCCGTCATGGGCGGGGGCGGCGACCAGGCGGCGAACGGTGTCGGAGTGGGTGCGGTCACCCCCGGCGTCGTCGCCTTGAGCGTGGGCACGAGCGGGGTGGTCTTCGCCGCTGCCGATCGCCCGATCTTCGAACCGGAGGGACGGCTCCACGCCTTTTGTCACGCCGTACCCGGCACCTGGCATCTCATGGGGGTCATGCTGTCGGCGGCGGGCAGCTATCGCTGGTTCCGGGACGTGATGGCCCCCGGGGTCGACTTCCCGGCGCTCGACGACGAGGCGGCGACGGTTCCGGCCGGGTCGAACGGCCTCGTCTTCCTCCCCTATCTCACCGGTGAGCGCACCCCGCACCCCGACCCGCTGGCCAGGGGCGCCTTCGTCGGCCTCACCGTGCGCCACGGTCGCGGGCACCTTGCTCGCGCCGTGATGGAGGGAGTGGCCTTCGGGCTGCGCGACTCGGTGGAGCTGATGGGCCAGCAGATCGAGCTCGGAGAGACGAGGGTCGCGGGCGGGGGTGCTGCCAGCGCCGTCTGGGTGCAGATCATCGCAGACGTGCTCAACCGGCCGATCCGGCTGGTCGTGGCCGAGGAATCGGCCGCCCTCGGTGCGGCACTCCTCGCCGCCACCGGGGATGGCGCCTTCGCCACGGTCGCAGAGGCGTGTGCCGCCGCGGTCGAGGTGGGTGAGCCGGTCGGACCGGGTCCCAATGCCGCCGTCTACGAAGAAGCGTATGCGGTCTACCGGGATCTGTATCCGTCGCTCACTGAATCGTTCGTACGGCTTGGAGCAATCGACAGCGGTTGAGCTGGTAGCTGGTAGCTGGTAGCTGGTGGCTGGCCGCTGGCAGCTGGTGGCTGGTGGCTGGTTCTACCTGTGCAGCTCGTCGAGGTCTCGCTCGGACACTTCCTCCGGTTGCTTGCCCATGATGATCATGGCCAGCACCTCGTCCATGGTGACGTCGTCCTTGTTCACCGTCCCGACCAGCTTTCCCTGCAGCATCACGCTGATGCGATCGGCG